>RGCY01000179.1 GCA_009918865.1 Actinomycetota bacterium | reverse complement strand
CCTACCTTGATCCAGTCAAGCCCGTCTGAGACAACTTCCCACACGTTCTTGCCATCTTCAAGACCAGCGCGACCTTGGTCAACATAAGACAACTTGACCGTCTCGCCGACCTTCAGACTTCCAGAATCTGGCATTTCGCCTTCACCGGTGGCCGCGCCAAGAATCATCTTGAACAGTGTGGTCTTACCAACACCGTTCGGACCAATCACACCAACAATGCCGTTACGCGGCAATGTGAAAGAGAGGTCGTCCATGAGCAGCTTGTCGCCGAAACCTTTGACGAGATTGTTAACTTCAACCACAACATTGCCCAGGCGCGGACCCGGTGGAATCTGGATTTCTTCAAAATCAAGCTTGCGCATCTTGTCGGCTTCAGCGGCCATCTCTTCATAGCGGTCGAGACGAGCACGGCTCTTGGTCTGACGAGCCTTCGCGTTTGAGCGCACCCACTCCAACTCATCCTCAAGACGCTTCTTCATCTTGGCGTCCTTTGCGCCTTCAATCTTCAGACGCGTTGCTTTGGTGTCGAGGTAGGTGGAGTAGTTGCCTTCGTAGGGGTAGCAGCGACCGCGGTCAAGTTCGAGAATCCACTGCGCCACGTTGTCAAGGAAGTAACGGTCGTGTGTGATGGCCACGACGGTGCCGGGGTACTTCTCCAAGTGTTGCTCAAGCCACTGAACACTCTCGGCGTCAAGATGGTTGGTGGGTTCGTCGAGCAGGAGCAAATCAGGCTGCTGCAGCAGTAACTTGCACAGCGCCACTCGGCGACGTTCACCACCGGAAAGCACCGTCACATCGGCATCTGCTGGTGGGCAGCGCAATGCATCCATTGCTTGCTCAAGTTGGCTATCAAGATCCCACGCGTTGAGGTGATCAATCTTTTCCTGTAACTGACCCATCTCAGACATCAACGCGTCAAAGTCAGCGTCAGGCTCAGCCATCTGCGCACTGATTTCGTTGAAACGATCCAGCATGGCCTTGGTCTCAGCAACACCCTCTTCAACATTGCCGAGCACATCTTTATCCGGGTTGAGTTGCGGTTCCTGCGAGAGGATGCCGACGGTGTAGCCGGGGCTGAGCAAACCATCGCCGTTGCTTAGCGGCTCGATGCCAGCCATCACTTTCAGTAGTGTGGATTTACCAGCACCATTCGGCCCGACCACGCCAATTTTCGCGCCCGGAAAGAATGCCAGGGTTACGTCGTCAAGGACGACCTTGTCACCATGCGCTTTGCGCGCCTTCTTCAATGTGTAAATGAACTCAGCCACGAGAGGCGAGCCTATCGGGCGGTGAGCTGCAGTTCATCGTGCAGCGCTCGCCATCTTGGGCGCAGCGCGTGGCATCTTGGGCGCAGCGCGGTGAGCGGTTAGTGGATGACGACCCGTGCGTCCGCGCTCAGGGGTCGTTGGCTTAGCGTGCAAGTGGTCACATGGCCGGTCGCAGGGTCGATGGCGACCTGCAATTCCCATTCCAACATCGTGCTGCGTAGTTCAAAGGTGGCGGCATTAGCCGACGTGGATGTAATTGGGTTGGGGTTAAGCGCGGCTGTGCCATCAAGTGCGAAGGCGAGTTGTGCCACGCGCATCGCGGATTCGGTTGCGACGGATTCGGTTGCGGTGAGGGATGCCGGCCAATGTGGGGTGTCAGTGAGCAGTGCGCTTGCTAACTCACGGGCAGCGATGAGAAGTGCATCACTGGGTTGGTGGACTGCGCGAACGAGAAGAGTTTGCATCTTCTGCGGGCGCTGCGGAGTGAGACGAATCTCAACGCGTAGCCAGCCGTGTGCGCCTTCGCGCCACCACACCAAATGCGAGCCGGTGGTGCCGGTGGCTTGGTGACGACCGGGTTTGAGTGCACCGCTGATGGCGAGTGCATCCGCGATGGCCGAGTGTCGCACGGGCCGCGGAATGTCCGCATCAAAGTTCGCGCTGACAATGGTGTCCAGTGAAGCGTCGTTCCATGTGTCAAGAACCGCATCGACAACATCGGCGGCAGCAGCGCAATCTGGGTTCGTGCGCAAGTGTCGTGTCGGGGTGTCGGTCTTGATCAGTAAATCACGCAACATTGCTGTGGCCACTTTGAATGCGCCGCCGTAGCGGCCATTGGACAGGGCAATGACCCCAAGCCCAGACTCTGGATGCCAACACATGTGAGTGCCGAATCCTGGGTAGCCGCCGGAGTGACCGACGGTGATGCCAACACGTGGGTCGTCCGTGACCATCAACCCAAATCCATACATCGCGTTGGTGACGGTGAACGGCTCATCGTTGGCGGTTACAGCCACTGCCATCGGAATCTTGCGCATCCCTTGTTGCATTTCGCGCAGTGATGCGCGGCTGAGTGGTATCGCTGCGTCGTGGTCATCACGAGCAGGAAATGCAGATGTCATTAACCCCACCCAGCGCGCAAGGTCAGTGCAACTGCTGAACA
>RGCY01000178.1 GCA_009918865.1 Actinomycetota bacterium | reverse complement strand
TCTCTGGCGGTGAACGCAACCGGTTGAACCTTGCACTGACTTTGAAGCAAGGTGGGAACCTGTTGCTGCTCGACGAGCCCACCAATGACCTTGATGTTGAGACGCTCGGTAGCCTTGAGAATGCTCTGCTTGAGTTTCCCGGTTGCGCCGTCATCACAAGTCACGACCGGTGGTTCCTTGATCGCATCGCGACTCACATCTTGGCCTACGAAGGTGAATCGCAGTGGTTCTGGTTCGAAGGAAACTTTGAGTCCTACGAAGAGAACAAGATTGCGCGTCTGGGCGCGGAAGCTGCGCGACCACACCGCGCGACCTACCGCAAACTCACTCGCAACTAGGTCTACTTTCGCCAGAGTCCTCTCATGAGTGTGCGACGCGCGACCACTGCCGACCTCGATGCGCTGGTGCGGCTCGGCGAGCTCTACTGCATCGCCGATAACGCAGAGTGGCAGCCTGACCGAGCACGCCGCGGATTCGCGGGCCTTCTTGATGATGACACTCACGGTGTCGTGCTCGTGACTGACAACGATGGCGATGTCTGTGGCTACGCAGTGCTCACCTGGGGTTGGTCGATTGAGTGCGGAGGGCGCGAGTCGTTGCTCGATGAGATGTTCATAGAACACCCGGGTCAGGGGTTAGGCAGTGAATTGCTCGAAGCGGTTATCGCAACCGCGGCAGAACATGGCGCAGCACGCGTGTTTCTCGAAACGGAAGCCGGGAATGAATCAGCACGCGATTTCTGGCTCAAGCGCGGTTTTGAACTTGAAGATAGTGTGTGGCTGCAGCGACTAACCCCAACTACTCCTTGACGATGAGTAGACGCGCTAAGCCATCGCTCACGCGAGCAAATACCTGTCCGGCGGGGGATTGCAGCCGCTTCCATGGACCATTTGTTGACGCACCCACCTGCACCGGCGCAAGATTGAGAAAACCATGCGCGCGCGCAACATGCACCATTCCGAACGGCAGTGCAGACCATGCCGGCTCACTCCAGCGTTCACGCATCCGCTCATCTCTGCGCGCAATGGGTAGTGCTTGCACTTGTGCATCAAGTTTCGCGACTTCCGGGTCCACTTGCGCCGCCAAATCTCCAGCAGTGGTGGTGAAAGGTGGCGACCAACCCGAACTCGGAGGTAGCACTGCCAACACTGCTGGCAGAGTCGTCTCATCGGGAAGCACTAATTCGGTCACACCTTCTCGGGTGCGCACATCTCCGATGAGATCGCGTAGGCGACCAGCGCTGACAGTGAGGTCATACTCGTCAACTTCGTTGGCCAACGGCAGAGCAATGAATGTGATGACCTCTCCGAGTGGGCCGCCGTAAAAGCCAGCGGATTTACCGCGAGCCTGCACGCGCACGGCTGCTTCAGGACTCCAGCGCGTGAGTTGGCGCAGATAGCCAGCCAGAAACATGGTCTCCGGTTTTGCAAGACTCAATGACGCCATGGTTGCATCCTTGCCCACGGGGACTACCCAAGTCAGTCGGGGTTAGCCGGCCGCGACCCAGCACCCACGAGCAGGTCAGGGACCCGAGAAGTCACACTGCACGGCGCGTGTTAGCCAGGCTCAGTTGAAGTCCAACCGAGTGCGCCGAACCGTTCAGGTAGGAGCGTGCGCGCCCTGTCACAGGCCCGTGATGTCAAACCAGGCGCAGGTCTCACCCGGGATGCTCTCGCTAGTGAGTTCTTGGCTAGCGACCAACAGCGCGCCCGCGGGGCGCATGACAGGTTCAGCGCCAACAACCAACACCACCAGCGCTTGCGCAACGCCCGCAGCCGAGTCACTCATCTGCATCACGAGGACATCATCGCGATTCGGGGCAATGTCATCTCGGATGTCATCGCGCCACGTCAAACTCGTCTCGCCGAAGGCAGAATGGTTCTTGCGATGTGCAATCGCACTGCGGAACAACTCCAACATCGAACCTGCAACGCCTTGCTGCGCAGTCACACTCAACTGTGCCCACTGCGATGGTTGCGGTAGCCACGATTGCGTTGAGCCGGCAGGACCAAAGCCATGCGTTGGTGCATCCGTTGCCCATGGCATCGGCACGCGGCAGCCATCTCGGCCAACCACATTTCCATTCGTACGGAACCACACTGGGTCTTGGCGCACATCGTCGGGCAGGTCCACTACTTCGAACAGCCCGAGTTCTTGACCGTTATAGATGTACGCCGAACCGGGAAGAGCCAGCATGAACAGGTTGGCGGCACGCGCACGGCGAGTTCCAGTTTCGAACTGCTCGGGTGTCAGTGGTTGTAACCGGCGCGGACCATCGGCACTTTCATCTCCTGCATTACCCCCAGGCACTGCGGCGCCTGAGTAGCGCGTCACCACGCGCGGCACATCGTGGTTCTCCAACACCCAGGTTGTGGGCGCTCCGACGGCGATGTCTTCACTCAGTGGCTTACTCACGCGTTCACGAATGTCC
>RGCY01000177.1 GCA_009918865.1 Actinomycetota bacterium | reverse complement strand
AATCTTGTTCACTACGTTTAACAAGGGACTCGTGCGGCTTGTGCGAAAGTGGATAGAGGACGAGCTAAAGGATCTGCGATCGCAATTGGCTTTCTGTAAGCGGCGAGAACACCACATCGCGATCAAGGAGGCTCGCTCCGGCAAGTTGCTGTTGGAACTTGTTGCACTCGACACCGCAGTCAACCAATTCTTTGATTTGCCCGCTCGTCAACTGGAACCGCAAGTACCGCTACTTGAGCAAGCGGCGCGCATCGCTCGAGACGAGCGTAACCGCGAGGCTTTGATTGCCTTGCCGAAGCGAATCATCGACCTGGGTTCTGATGGCGAAAGAGATAGTGAGGCAATGGTGGATGGTTATGCCACCTTCCTCGCCGAGGAGTTCCTGACGGTATTTTTCGGGCGAGCCGCTTGTAACGGTGACGACTATGTAAATGCCGAACAAGTCTCTCGGAAGGGGCGAGGTGTTCCGCTGCAACCACTGCAGCGTGAGGCTTGCCGGAAACTTCTCGAACAGTTCAGTTGCAAGTTTCTTCGGAGGCGCGCCGACGCGTCCTACGCTTCAAGCACAAGTAAGGTGTTTGGTGGAATTGTGGTTGATGAAGCGCAGGATTTGACAGAGGTCGACTTTCGATGGCTTGGCCGGCTCAAGAGTGAAGATGGGACATGGACGCTGGCCTTCGATACCACGCAGGCGATCAGGACTGGCGCCTGCTTTGAGCCGCCAATCGTTGCCGGTCGTTGGTCCCATCACACCTTGGTAGGTTCGTATCGACTCCCATTGCGTGCATGTGAGGCGCTCAGGCCGGTCGCTGAGAGCATTGCAGCCGAGCAGCGAAGTGTCCAAGTTGCCGACGTGCTTGCTGCGATTCCGCCAATTCCATCGCGAATGGCATCTTTGGGGTCGCGCCCGATTCTCATTGCCGCAGAGGCCGAAGCCGAGTTCGCTGCAAAATTCATCGCCATCATGAAAGCACTGCAAGCTGATGGGGGCTCCGGGGCAATCATGATTCTTGAGTCAGATCGTTTGCTGCGCGATGCTGTGACTCATCAGTTAGGGGGTGGCACTGTGTGTAAAACGTCATCCGTGCTTCGAGAGAAGGGATTGGAGTTCCCATGGGTTGTCTGGTCTACACGGATTTCTTGCCCTGAAGGTGTGGAGATTCGGAAGTTGTGTTACACGATTTTGAGTCGGTGTACTCAGCAAATCGTGATTTGGATTCAGCCATCTGGGTGCGTCGGTTCCAAGAACCAGCGGCACCTGAGTTTGATATTTGGTGATGGCCATGGGCGACTGCGTTCAGATCGCTTGCTTGTGTTGGATGCACTGACCGAGCAGTGCATAAAGCGTTTGGCAATCGTCTGACTTGCAGTACTGTCTCGGTAATTCGTGGGCCACGCCGTGCGATGTCAGGCTGGTCTGTGACTCAGACGTCTGATGTCGGCTTGATATCTTCCTGCCATGGCTTCAAAGCTTCCGGATGTGGAAAGGCTGGTGCAACAGCTTGAAGCGGCGGTTCACAGTCTCAACTCGGCGTCGCCATTGGAACAGTTGCTTGAAGCAGTCAAGGTGCTCGATCATCTGCGTGCAATCGAGCAAGGGCATTCTGAACTTCTGCAGCCGTTCATCGAACGTAGAGCGCGAGAGGCCGCTCGGCTTCTGGCCTTTCTTCAGCCGCAGATCGAGAGGTTGCTCAATGAACTGTTTGGTCTGAAGACAGAAATCGATCCCCTGCAGCGTCGCTATGACAGTGTCAAGGCAGGGATCAAGGAGATCCTGCGATCGCAGACTCAGGCAAAGGTTGTATTTCCCATGCCGGACTTTGGCGGGAGCCTTCTTGCCTACGAGCAGTCTTCGGTGTCATTGCCGCCGGCAGGGTCGCGCGCGCGCGCCGAGCTTGAGGATATGCTTCGCCAGAATCCGCAATATTGGATTGAAGCTTCGACCCTCACGGGGAAACAATTGAAGGCACTCTGTGATCGGCTTGATGGTCGACAGCTCCAAGAGGGTCGGACCTTCAGCAGCTATTTGCGCTCCAATCGGGATTTTGTTCTGCGGCCATCGTCGCCGCAGTTCGGGGGTTCAGAAGCGTAATCGGTGCAAGCGATCTCCCGTACCTTCTGGCACGTTACATGTTCATGGTGTTGCCGCCACAGCCTGCTCAGGTGAACGAGTTGTAGCTCGCAGTTTCGGCACCTCCACAAAGTGCCCCCACCGCGCACGCTCAACCAGCTCCCCCAGCTCGCTCTCACCGCGCGACGCAAGCCGCAGATCGAACAGCGCTTCCAGCTGCGCTGCAACGCCAGCCGGCGCCAGCACACCATTCGCACCCATCACCGACACCACCCGAAACGCCCGATCACCCGGACAGATCGCCAGCGTCACGGTGCACTCGGTCATGCCGAACCGCTGCACGCCCTCGATCGCCAGGTCGCGCGCGATCAGCGGCCCCGCGCGATCCGCCTTCCAAAGGTCCTTGCCGCTCATCGCGC
>RGCY01000176.1 GCA_009918865.1 Actinomycetota bacterium | reverse complement strand
GCTGACATCGATGCCATCAATGCGGCTCTGGAAACTAAGACCAACGTTGATGACTTCACGGCATTGTCTGATGACGTGTCCGCCCTCACAGACACAGTGGACACGAAGGCCAACCAGACGTCACTCGACGAACTTTCTGCTCAGGTGGCGTTCCTCGGTAGTGAAGTGAGTGACTCAGCACTTCAGAGTGACCTGGATGCGCTCGCAGACGATGTTCGCGCCGAATGGGACATGAACTCTGCTGACATCGATGCCATCAATGCCTCGCTCGACACTAAGGCAGATGCTGAATCGGTTGACTCAAGTCTGACCGACTTGGCGGGCGCTTTGGGTGAGCAGGCCGCAGTGTTGGTCGACTTCGATGGCAACATCACCGACCTTCAAAACCAGATCACTGATCTCGACTCTGGTCTTGCTCAAGCACAGGCTGATTTCGATGCCTTTAGTTCACAAGCTGATGCGCAGTTCAGCGGCATTGCAACTGAACTTGGTGACGTGAAGTCAACTTTCAGCAACTACTACACCGTCGCGGACATCGACACCGCGTTGAATGGCGTGTACGACAGCCTGGCGGTTGTTGATGAAACGCTCAGCACCAAGGTAAACAGCGGCGATTTGACTGCTCTGCTCGGGGACGTGCAGGGACAGTTCGATCAGCTAGGCCAAACTATGGATGCAAATTCGGCATCCGTTAGCGGTCTCATTGACGATCTCTCGAGCCGATTGACGGATGTCACTAGCTCAGCGGACGTCACCGCGGATGCTCTGGTGAGCCTGACAGGTCGCTTCGACGCCCTGCCTGACTTCACGCAATTCGTTAAGTCATCAGACTTGTCGGCTTTCGCAACCGCTGACAACCTAAACGCCCTGACGTTCCAGGTCATGTTGCTGGATGTTGGTGTCAACTCCACCATCCAGCAAGTCGGCGCAGAAGTGATCGCCCTCGCTGCTAGCTTGCCGGACTTCACGACGTTCGCCAAGTCCAGTGACCTCACGAACTTGGTGTCAATGTCGACTTTGACCACGGCACTAGGTGAGTATGCAAAGGCTTCTGACCTAGCGAATTCAACGAGCGACATTCAGAACCAAGTGAACTCGGTGAAGACGAGTGTGACTGCGTTGCAGTCCGATGTCGAAACACTCCAGCAGTCAGTGTCCACCCTGTCGAACAGCGTCTCTTCGTTGCAGACTGAAAAGGCGGACAAGACCGAAGTTGCGCAATTGCGTGCTGCATTGTGTGACGCGGCTAACTTCGCTCACAGTAAGGACTCGGACTACCCGGTTCCGTCCTTCTGCCCGGCTTCCTGAGCCACTGATCACAAGACTGAGGGCCGCATCCGGATGGATGCGGCCCTCAATCATTTACTTCAAAAAGTGCGCCGCCAGGGACTCGAACCCCGAACCCGCTGATTAAGAGTCAGCTGCTCTGCCAGTTGAGCTAGCGGCGCGTAAGCAGGAGAAAACTAGCAGGTGCGATGCCGGTCTCACGGTTCCGGGCTGAACCGACTGCAGTTGCGATGTCCGGCTTTTGGGGTAGCGCGTTTGGTCGGTTTCAGGAGTGGGCATCAGAGCCTTTGGTTCGGTCTCGCGAGCCCGAAACGAAGGGAGACAGTGATGCTTCAAGCATGGGATCCATTCACAGTCCTTGCACAGCTAGATGAGGACTTCGATGAGTTGGTCAGGCGCACATGGGGGAGCACGACAAGTGGTCGATTGGCGCTTGGATTCGTGCCACCGGTGGATATGTTCGTGGACGGAAAGGACGTGGTCATCCGTTTGGAACTGCCCGGTGTGGATGTTGACAAAGATGTCGACATCAATGTTGAAGACGGCACATTGACCATCAGTGGTTCGCGTCGTCACGAGTCCACCGAAGGGGCAAGCGGAGATAGGGCATTGGTGCGCGAGCTGCATCAGGGCTCTTTCTGGCGGCAGTTCGCACTACCCAGCGGTGTTAAACCTGCTGATATCTCCGCTTCCTACGACCGTGGGATTCTTGCGGTTCGAGTGCGTGACGTCATCAAGCGCGGCAAGGCGCACAAAGTGTCTATTGGTAAGGGAAACGGCGCGACCCAGGTCAATGCCATCAGCGATGGCAGTTGACTGAGGTCTGGTTCCTAGCCAAGCAAAGAGTTCGCTGCAAAAGGTCATGGCGCGACCCAGGTCTATGCCATCGGTGGCAGTTGACTGAGGTCTGGTTCCTAGCCAAGCAAAGAGTTCGCTGCAAAAGGTCATCGCGCGACTCAGGTCAATGCCATCAGCGACGGTAGTTGAACAGGGGCTAGTTTGTTTCAGTGCGGCTTGATGCTCGGTCAATTTGTTGGGGTTATCTTGGCAATGCCCATAGCGAAAGTGCGACAGACCTCGAATCAGAAGTGGGGTGGACACATGACAGGTGTTGTCTGTGCACACGGCGACCGCAGCCGTACACAGGACTACTCCTGCGGAAAAGTTGAAGGGGCTGGCATCTGCCAGCCCCTTCACATGGGGTGAGCGACGGGGCTCGAACCCGCGACACCCGGGACCACAACCCGGTGCTCTGCCA
>RGCY01000175.1 GCA_009918865.1 Actinomycetota bacterium | reverse complement strand
CGGACGCTGACTTTTCGAGCGCGCGGTTTTCCAATGTCACCGCGTCAAGAATCATCGGCAACCCCCGGTCTCTGCCTGCCGGATGGCAGTTAGTTGACGGCACATTGGTGCGCACTATTCCTAGTGCCCCGAGCGCGCTTCGCTAACTCGCCGAATCGGCACGTATCCCCACGAGCAGCCATAAGGTGGACTGCGAGCGGTCGGTTCCGCTGGTGATGCGTGCTGGGTCCTTCGCGTTGACCATGTTGCTGAGTTCCACGAACAAGCGTGGTGTTCGGCTGAAACTGAATCGCGTCATAGAGTCACCCCACTGATTACTCTTGTGATGTCGGTGTTTGGTTGCGCACCTGCGATTGTCGTTCCCTGTTTCATCACTTCGGTAAGTGCGCCGTCGTTGCGGTTGATGTTGCCTGTCCCATTCCGTGCGAGCGCCGAGGTGTGTTGGTGGGTGTAGCCCTAGGATTTTGATGCGCAGGGCGGTAGCTCAGTTGGTAGAGCAACGGACTCATAATCCGTCAGGTCGTGGGTTCGAGCCCCACCCGCCCTACAGAATGTCGGATTTTGAAGGAAATTCGCGGCGTGTGTGCCTGAGTGGCGAGAGTCCGTACAGCCGCCTTACAGCCACGTGAAAATGAGTGCTTCGCGCTCAGCCTCTGCAACGACCTGAGTCACGTGCGTTTGTGCGTGATTGCCCTTCATGTCCAGTAGCCGTCGGCTGATTGCCGAGCGCATGTAGCGATGTCCGCGAACCATGCCGATTCACTGGGCTGCCGTTTGGCTCATCGACGCGCCAGAGTGAGGATCTGGTACTCCTCCTGGGTGGTCGTTGCAACGAACCGGTCAAGCGATTGGAAGCCCAGGGCTGAAAGGACCTTGAGCGCGCGCTTGTTCTCCTGCCACACAGTGACCCGGAGTTTCTGGATGTCAAAGTTTTCCCAGGCGTAATCGATGCCGAGCTGAATCGCTGCGCCGCCCAAGCCGCGCCCGGTGAGGTCGGGGCGCAAACCGCCGCCCATGTCCAGCGCGGAGTCGTCGTACGTTCCGCCAGGAACTTGGCCGTCGCGACCGAAGCTACGGAAACCCGCGAGTTCACCAGCGGCGTCGACCAGTGCGAGGAAGTGGCTTGTGGGATCCAGGAATTCCGATGGGTCGGTATCCAGCATGGAATACCGATCGTAAGGGTGCGGGTATTCCCATCTGGTGAGTTCGTCAGCGTATGCGGCCGTCATATGCACCAACAACCAGCTCGATGTGTCACACACGCAAGCATTGTATTTGCGGACTCACCGAATACATGCTGACCAGGAAGAGGATTTGGTTTCGCAATCAATGATGAACAGCGACACTTTGGCAGCATCGAGCAGCAATCAACTGAAAGTGCATTTGTACAGCCACCGTACAGCCACGCGAAATTCGCAGCCCCTCGTACAGCAATTGCAACAGCCCTGATTCACCCCGCAATTACCCCTGAAAGGGCGGAAACTGACAGCAGCAAGCCATCAGTTTCCACCCCTTCAGCGAACCGTCAGGTCGTGGGTTCGAGCCCCACCCGCCCTACTTGATGTTCCGCGTACGGGTTGCCCAGATGGCGCGCCAGGGGACTAAAGGGCAAACTCTCGGCGTGAGCGAATCGCAGGGCGCAGTCGCCACCGACCGAGTTCAACTTCTCGACACTTTGCGGGGCTTTGCCCTCGCCGGGATTGTTGTCATAAATGCCATGTCAATTTTCGCGGTGAAAGGGTCAACACCGGCGTTCACGGTCAAAATTCCTGTTGCTGACCGACTGCTTCAAGACCTAATTCTCTTCTTCGTCGAATCGAAATTCTTCACGCTGTTTTCGTTGCTGTTTGGAATCGGCTTTGCCATTCAGATTGCAAGTGCCGAACGTCAAGGAACGAAATTTCTGCCACGAATTTCACGCCGCCTCACTGCACTCTGGTTATTCGGATTCCTGCACATCACGCTGCTGTGGGATGGAGATATTTTGGTCATCTACGCGGTGACCGGCGCAATCCTGATTTTGTTGCGCAACATCTCGGCTCGTGCCGCGCGGCGTTGGATTCTCGGTCTGCTCGGCGTGCCTGCTCTGCTGGTGCTCGCCGGTTTCATCTATTCGCTGCTTGCACGCTTGACTGCGTCCGGGGCTGCTTCGTTAAGTAAAACCGATGCAGCAATTGTTTCCGAGTTTGACAAGGTCTCTGCTGCGCCTAGCAACTTCTCCACTGACTACCTTGCCAGCATCGCGGATCGCATCCACAGCTACCTCGAACTGGCACCGCTGCTGCTTTCCCGAATTCCGACGGTTCTGGCAATGTTCCTAATCGGATTACACCTTGGCAAATCCGGCTTCTTTCGCAATCCTGGAGTTCACACAGCGACGCTCCTTCGTGCTCGCAAACTTGGACTCAGCGTTGGATTCACATTGATGATTCTGGTCGTGTCGGCAACCAAGTTTCTGCCAGCATTTTCAGCACTGTTGGCCCTGATTGAGGACCAGTACCTTGCCGGTCCGATTCTCTGCCTTGGTATCGCATCTGCAGTGACGTTGAGCTACCTGAAGAACCCAAATCGAGCGCATTTCCGCCACTTTGCGTCAGTTGGGCAGATGG
>RGCY01000174.1 GCA_009918865.1 Actinomycetota bacterium | reverse complement strand
TCAGTTGGCTTCAGTGGAATCCGGCGTCTCTTTCGGGTTGGTGACGGAAGTCGCGCCGGTCGCGCCGGTCGTGACTCGACGCACGATGCGCCATGTGAGCCACCCTCCCGCAATGAACAATGGGTAACCCATAACGAATCTGGCGACGCCTAGCGCTGCAGTCTGATCTGCCTTCAGCAAGGGAACCTGCACGGCCAACTTCAGCGCGAAGATGCTGATCCAAATCCACGTAGCGCGCACTGCCGCAGATCGATGCGCCGCATCTTCTCGCCAGTTGAAGTTCTCACTGAACAGACCACCGAGATAAGCAATCAGCGGTCGGCGAACTGCTACTGAAATCAACAGCGCTACTAGGTAGACCGCATTAATCACAATGCCAGGCAAGAAGAAGTTTGATGCGCGGTGGGTCCGATGCGCAATGTAGGCAGAGAGGGCAACGCCAACAAACCCTCCGAGCACTTGCTGCAGCGATTGCTTACGCACGATGCGCACGATGGCGACCACTAATCCGGACACCACCGCACACGTCAATGCCCGACCCAAGTTGTGATTCGTCAGAAGCCACGCAGCCACGAAAACCAGTGACGGAAAACCTGAATCAAACAGACCACGCACGCCGCCGATGGAGTCGCGCACGGTTGCACCCAATGGTGGTTGTTCGCTCATGATGCATCCTGTTTCGCGCGCAACGAATAGCGCGGATTGAACAGCGCCAATCGTCCGTGATGCCGCACCACTCGACCACTGACATCCAACACTCGACCCGGTTCAACTCCAACAATGCTGCGCCGACCAAGCCAAATGAGATTAATCGTTGCGGAACCATCGAACAGTTCCACTTCAAGTGCACGCAGGGCTTCACGCGGCCGTAGCGTTAGTGACCGCACAACGCCGTGCACATGCACTCGCTCGCCAGCGCGCACATCTCGAATTGCTTTTGCACCAGTGCTCAGTGATTCGCTGAGCAGGTCATCTGCCACCAGTGTTTCCTGGGTTGCGAATGCGCGCCGCAACCAACTGCGCAACCGACTCACTTTTGGCCTGCGGTTCCTGTGGAGCCGAAGCCGCCGTCTCCGCGATGCGAGCCGGGTAGCACTCGCACTTCGTGGAACATGGCTGTGCTGACGGGTTGAATGACAAGTTGAGCGATGCGATCGCCCCGCTTGATGTGCACCGATTCACGGGGATCGTGGTTGATTAACAGCACACTGATTTCGCCACGGTAGCCAGCATCAATGGTGCCGGGTGCGTTGACCATGCCAAGCCCATGGCGAAGTGCCAAGCCACTTCGTGGGTGCACAAACGCTGCGAAACCGGCAGGCAAGGCAATTGCAACGCCAGTGGGAATCAGTGCACGCTCATGGGGCTCCAACGTGATATCCGTGCGCGCACACAAATCTGCGCCGGCATCCCCAGGATGGGCGTAGCGTGGCAGCGGTAGGTCGGCGTCCAGCATCTGAACCAAGACATCCACGGCTCCGACTGCGGAAGATGACGTCACAGCACAGACCCTAGCCGCAGGACCTGCCCTATCGAGCCTGCTGGTGGCTCCGCTGGCACAGTTGGTGGTGTGAGTGCGCGCCCCCCGGACCTCTCCACCGCGAACACATTCGTGCAGCGGCAATGGCTACCCATCGCGGGTTGGCTCAGCATTGCGGGTTTCTTTGCGAGTGTGGCAATTGCTTATGGTGCAGCCGCTGGTTCATCCGCCGGTTGGGTGAGTGCGGCCGCTGGTCTGGTGCTAACTCCTGTGGTCGCGCGCCTTATGTCACAACGCATCGTTGTCGCTGGTGGAAAACAGCCACACCTGCGCGCTGGCGCGGCAGTAATTCCGCTGGCGGCGCTCGGTGATGTGCGCGTGCTTGATGCGGTCGCACTAAAGACCTTGCGCAGTGACGATGCGGCGGCACAGGGTTTTTGGGCAGCCCCCGGCTGGTGTGCTCAGGCGGTGGTGTGTGCCGTGAGCGATGACACTGACCCTCACATGTTTTGGGTGATTGGAAGCAATCGAGCCCCTGCATTAGCCGATGCCATCAACCGTTATCGCCGGGGTGGGCAACCACATGGCACCATGTCCGCATGAAATGGCGCAGATTGCTCGGGCGTGCGGCAGGACCAGTGGGTTTGACCGCGGCATGGGGTGTGCGCAAAGGATTGTCTGCGGCGTACCGCAAACGCACTGGGCGCATGCCGCCTCGAGGGCTTGCAGATGGCACACCCATGCGTCATGCATTGTTGTGGTCGGTGGTGTCCGCAGCAGCACTCGCGCTCGTTGAAGTGTTAGTCCAGCGCATCTTTCGAGGTGCGGATGATGTGAAGACCGATGATGTGCCGACCAAGCGTTCAGATTCAGGAACGAATCCGCCTACGGCGTGACGAGCACCTGAAGGTTGTGGTGAGACGACTTCTCCACAAATTCGAGCAAGTGATCGGCGCAGTGTGCACAGCTATATTGGCGGTCTCTCAGACTCGCCTATCAGTCATCCGAGTCGCGGCAGATAAGTTGCCTAGTCGCAGTCGCGACAGATGGGTTGCCTAGTCGCAGTCGCGACAGATGGTTGCCAAGTCGCAGTCGCGGCAGATAATTTGCCTGGTCGCAGTCGCGGCAGATAATTTGCCT
>RGCY01000173.1 GCA_009918865.1 Actinomycetota bacterium | reverse complement strand
TCGAACGGCAAGGGACTGCTTCCCGTCTCGCCCTTCATGGCGCATCCTGCCAATGGTTAAAAACGAGATCATCCCATATTAGCCGTGCGCCATCCTTCACCACGGTCATGGGACGATTGGCGAACAGCGTGTACTTGTTCGCTGACCACAGGGGCATGGACTGATTGATTGGATAGAAGCACACGACAACCCATTCATCGTCCCATCCGAACTCCACCGTGCCGATGGCGGGGTGCCGCAGGGAAGCACGGGAGCGGACATCATTGGAGATCTTCTTCACGATTGCCATATTCTGAGCATACTCCAAAAACGGGACGATGTCAAGGTCTTTCCGTCTCGCCATTCATCGAACGAACCCCAAAGACACCAATTCATTCCATATCGCTCGGGCATCTTCCTTGGTGAACATCACTGCAGCGGCCAGTGATGGCGTGTAGCCAACGAACCACGCCGCTTTGTTTTCATTCGTCGTCCCGGTTTTGCCTGCCACATCACGGCCAGCGCGATTGGCTGCCGCGCCGGTGCCATACCAAACCACGCGTTGCAAAGCACTCGTCACAGTGTCGGCAACTTCGCGCGAGAATGCACGCGTGGTTTGCACTTTGTGCTTCCAAATCACGCGGCCTTTGGCATTACGCACTTCACTAATGAGCGAAGGTGTTGCGCGCACTCCATGGGCAGCAAAAGTTGCGTAGGCATTGGCCATGTCAAGTGCATGTGGACTACACGTCCCTAACGGCACAGAGAGCACTGGTTGCAACGATGGGGTGTCTTGGGGAACACCCGCGCGCACTGCAGCATCCACCACAGCGGCAGCACCAATGCGTTGTGTGACACCCACATACACCGTGTTCACCGAATGAATCGTTCCATTGAGCAGTGTGGTTCGACCAAACGATTCGCCCCCAAAGTTGCGCACGCGATAAGTGCCATATTGCGCACCAGAGTTTCCATTCCACGTGCTCTGCAATCCAATGCCTTTCTCCAACGCCGCCGCGAGTGCAAACGGTTTGAACACGCTTCCGGCCTGGCCAATCGCATCGGTTGCGTTATTAAGTTGATTACTCAGATAGTCAGCACCGCCATACATTGCAGCAACTTCACCCGTGCCAGGTCGCACCGCAATCGCACCAATGCGCACACCTTTCATGTTTGCGCGGGGTCCACGGTCTTTGATGGTGCGTTCCAAAGAACGCTGCACTCTTTCATCGAGTGTGGTGCGCACCTGCAGCCCACCAAGATCAATTTCTCGTCTGCTGAATCCATCACGCAAGAGTTCTCGTTGCACCGCCATCAACACGTGTCCACGCGGCCCGGCATACCGTTGCTGACGCGCTTGCTCAATCACACTCGGAAACTTCAAACCAGTGCGCACATCTGCTCGCAGTGTTCGCATCTGCACCATCGAGTCGAGCACGTAATTCCAGCGCTTTTGCAAACGTTCAGGATGACGCTGTGGGTCATACAGCGCAGGCGCCCGCACTACCGCGGCAAGTAGCGCCGATTGCGAGATAGTGAGTTGCTGCACTGGCACTGCGAAATATGAAAGTGCTGCTTGTTCAACCCCATATGAATCTCGACCAAACCAGATGGTGTTGAGGTAGTCCTGCAAGATTTGGTCTTTATTCACGCGCGTCTCAAGTTTCACCGCCAAGAACAACTCACGGATTTTTCGAGTGATAGTGCGGTCGTGAGAAAGGTAGGCGTTCTTCGCGTATTGCTGAGTGATGGTTGAACCACCTTCAGTCGGCCCACCTGTCACATTGCTGAACAACGCGCGACTAATGCCGCGGATCGAGAACCCCGCGTGGTCATAGAACCCGCGGTCTTCTGCAGCAATCACTGCCGCGCGGAGTGCAACAGGCATGTCACTGAGCGCAACGCTGCTGCGATTGGCGATGCCAACTGCCGCCATCGAAGTGCCGTCGTTCCATTCAATGCGTGATAGTTGTGCGGCCGCCATGGTGTTCGGTCGCGGCACGGGGAGCACTTGCAACCACAACGCAGTGAGGATGAAAAAGCCACCGGCACCAATGAACGCGCCCGAAATCGCTTGAACACGAGTGGGAATCCAGCGCCGCGCGCCAGTGAACTCACGACGCGGGTAGTTCACTGCGCGCGACCAACGCAGCACGGCGCGAATGAGCAACGGCGGCTTCACTGCCGAACGCGAGTCGCCACTTTCGCGCGACCCACGCACACCTTTCGCCCGACCAGCACCCTGAGCACCACGAGCGCCACGAGCACCACCGGACCTGCGGCGAGCACCGGACGAACCTGACCGCGAACCCTTTGAACCTTGACCTGCCCCTGCAGGGCTCATCGGCGCGCCCGACCGTCACCCAAGGTGTAAGTGAGGTGCACGTGATTCCAGCCGCACCCCGGACACACCTCCACCAACCACACATCGAACTCGCCGAACTCCATCGCCATCGCCACAAGTTCAGCATCGCCGCGCGCTTGACCAGCCCGATCACCCAAGTCATCGCCGTAGGCGTACTTCACATGGACCAACCCAGGTTTAGAGCACCACGGGCACGGCCGTTCGGTGGTTTCCCCGTGATGAGTTGCGGCACGTAATAAATACGGGTCCGGGTCAAGGTGGGCGGCATGCTCGTAATCGGGTGCCAGGCTCGTGC
>RGCY01000172.1 GCA_009918865.1 Actinomycetota bacterium | reverse complement strand
CGGGCAGGGAATGAAGATTGCGCTCGATGCCCTGAACTACGGACGCCTAGCCATCGCAGCATGTGCTGTTGGAGTTGCTCAGGCAGCGCTAGATGTAGCCACTGCCTATAGTCGTGAACGTATGGCTTTTGGTCAACGAATCGGTGATTTCCAAGGCGTCCACTTCATGCTCGCAGATATGGCCACGCAGGTCGCGGCCGCGCGTCAGTTGTATCTCATGGGGGCACGTCGTCTCGATGCTGGCAAACCGGTTGTTGCGGAAGCGGCGATGGCGAAGTTGTTCGCGACGGACATGGCCATGTCTGTCACAACTGATGCTGTGCAAGTTCTTGGCGGTGCTGGCTACACCCAGGATTATCCGGTTGAGCGGTACATGCGTGAAGTGAAAGTTCTGCAGATTCTTGAAGGCACAAATCAGATTCAGCGCTCCGTCATCGGACGCGCACTAGTTGGGCGCTAGTGCCGTCTGGGCGACCGCTGATTGAGTTTCTCACAGCGTCGATTCTCATCATCTTGCTGCCAGGCCCGAGTGTGCTGTTCACCGTTGGGCGCGCAATTGCGTATGGCAAACGCGCTGCAGTCTTGACAGTTCTGGGTAATAGCCTGGGGGCGTTAGTCCTCGCAGTTGTAGTTGCGCTTGGAGTTGGTCCGCTGGTGCAACAGTCACAGTGGCTGCTGTTAACAGTGCAACTTGTGGGCGCAACGTATCTTGTCTACCTGGGAATTCAAGCCTGGCGAAGCCGTTCTGCTCACGGTGATGTTCAGGCCACGGCACACCTTGCAAAATCAACGCGCAGCTTGGTGCGCGAAGGATTTACGGTGGGAGTGCTGAATCCGAAGACTGCCGTGTTTTTTGCCACTGTCATGCCGAGGTTCTTGGATGGCGCAAGCAATGCAGCGCAATCACTATTGCTCATGGGCTGCGCATTTGTGGCGATGGCTTTCGTTTCGGACAGCAGTTACGGCTTGCTCGCCGGACATGTTCGCGCACTGTTCTATTCGCACCCGGACTCACTCACTCGACTTGCTGCCGTTGGTGGCGTTCTCATCACGGGTCTAGGTTGCGTGCTTGCGGCGGGCACGCTGGTGGAGATACTTCGATGAGCGTCACACTTGCACCATGAGTGCGCTGTTGTTGTGCAATGGCTATGTGATTGATGCCGGGGGTGTGGTTCACGACAGCGTGCTCATCAGCGATGGGATTGTTTCTGCGCTGGGGCGACATGCTGACATCGCGGCACAGTTTGGTGGAGTGTCGAGCGCGCAGGCGCCACGGGTTGTCGACCTTGCAGGTTCGGTGGTCACTGCAGCGTTTGTTGATGCGCATGTGCATCTGACGGCCACAGGTCAACTTGTCAGCGGTGTGGACCTGCGAAATATTCGCAGCGCCGCGGAGATTCTCACGGCCGTTGGTCGCGCAGCCGAGGTGAGTGAGCCAGGCATCGTGATTGGTCATGGTTGGGATGAAACGCAGTTTGAAGACCAAACCCTGCCCACGGCCGATGAACTTCAAGCGGTCACAGGTCGAGAGGTCTATCTCACACGCATTGATGTGCACTCTGCCTTGGTGTCACGGTCCTTACTTCGGAACCTGCCCGAGCTCGAAAGTTTGCCCGGATTCAGTGACGATGGTCGATTGACGCGTGCCGCACATGGCGAGGCCCGGCAGCATGTGCTCTCAGCTTTGTCGGATGCACAACGCAGTCGCGTGCAAATTTCGGCGTTGCGTGGTTGTGCAGAAGCTGGAATTGTCAGTGTGCATGAAAACGCCGGTCCGGTCGTTTCCAGTCTCGATGATTTGCGCAGCGCACTCGCCCTTGGTCAGCGTGCTGACCTGCCGGAAGTCATTGGTTATTGGGGTGAACTGCACTCGGCGCAGCGGATTCGCGACATAGGGGCCTGGGGCGCAGCCGGGGATTTGTTCATTGATGGCTCACTTGGCTCGCACACTGCGCACCTTTGCCAAGACTACGTCGATATGCCCACGGTGGGCGCAAGTTACGTGACCACAGAAGAGTTAACCGAGCACTTCGTGCAGTGCCTTAAGGCTGGCGTTCAGGGCGGAGTTCATGCCATTGGTGACGCCGCAATCGCATCAGCGATTAGCGCCATGTCCACCGCCGTTGAACAGCAACGCCGCCTAGGAGTCCGCGAGCACATCCAGATGCCTGGACAGTGGCGAATTGAGCATCTCGAGATGCCCAGTGCCGAGCACATTCGCCTATGTGTGGAACTTGGCGTTATCGCAAGTGTGCAACCGCAATTCGATGCGTTGTGGGGTGGTGTGGAAGGGATGTACGAACGCCGGCTCGGTCGCGCACGGGCACGAGCAATGAATCCGTTTGCCTCGTTACTCAATGCTGGCGTGCATGTGGCTTTCGGCAGCGATTCACCTGTGACACCGGCGAATCCTTGGCGCAATGTTTACGCTGCCATGAGTCACCATGAGGCTTCACAACGGATTACGGCTGCGCAGGCGTTTGTTGCTCACACAGCATCGGCAGCGATGGCTGCAGTCCCACCACGTGGATATGAGACACATCGTCGCGTGACTGCAACGCTGAAAGTGGGGGAGCCGGCCGACATTGCAGTGTGGCCGGATTCGGATGGCCTCACCAATCTAGGGGCTTCGGGTGTGG
>RGCY01000171.1 GCA_009918865.1 Actinomycetota bacterium | reverse complement strand
TCCCAGCAAACGCATCGAACGCACAACTCTGCGCATCAAACGACGCAGCACGTACCCCCGACCTTCATTGCCAGGCAAGATTCCATCGGCAACCATGAACACACAAGTGCGACTGTGGTCAGCAACCACTCGTAAGGCCACATCTCTTGCGGTGTCGCTGCCGTACTTGACTCCACTTAGTGCACTTGCCGAATTCAAGATTGCCATGGTTGTGTCAATCTCGTAAATGTTGTCTACCCCTTGCAGCAAGGCAGCCATCCGCTCAAGCCCCATGCCGGTGTCGATGTTCTTCGCCGGTAGCTCCCCGAGAATCGGAAAGTCATCCTTTGTGCCGCCATCGGCCCGCTCGTATTGCATGAAGACGAGATTCCACACTTCTAGATAGCGGTCTTCATCAGCAACCGGACCGCCTTCTTTACCGTGCTCAGGGCCGCGGTCGTAATAAATCTCGCTGCATGGACCACATGGTCCGGCGACACCCATTGACCAGTAGTTATCCGCCATTCCGCGACGTTGGATTCGCTCTAGTGGAACTCCGACCTTGTTATGCCAAATGTCGATGGCTTCGTCGTCGTTTTGGAAAACGGTGACCCAGAGTTTGCTTTCGGGGAATCCGTAGCCACCGTCAGACACCGGACGAGTCAAGAGTTCCCATGCGAATGGAATGGCTGACTCTTTGAAGTAATCTCCGAAGGAGAAATTGCCACACATTTGGAAGAACGATGCATGTCGGGTGGTCTTGCCCACCTCTTCAATGTCGCCGGTGCGCACGCATTTCTGCACGCTGACTGCGCGGTCATATGGTGGTACGGCCTGGCCTAGGAAAAATGGCTTGAAAGGCACCATGCCGGCGTTCACGAAAAGCAAGGTTGGGTCGTCGAGCAGCAAGGATGCTGACGGAACCACGGTGTGACCGCGCTCGCCAAAATAGTCAAGAAACCGTTGCCGGATCTGCGCGGATTGCATGTGTGTGGCCTTCCCATGACTCCAAGGTGAGCAGGAGCGAACCCTACCGAGCGGTCAGTGGGCGGCTTGGCTCACGCGCCCCCAGGCCAGTCAGTCTGACCTGAATCCACACGCTCAAGTGCTGTGGAGAGCGCATCACTAACTGCCCGTGACTTGGCGGCACTTGCGCAGGCCATTGTGGCTTGCGCAAGTGCGTAAGCGCATTCAGGCATCCCCACTCTGTCGGTGACGCTCGCGGCTGCATTCGCAAGCGACAGAACGTGCGGTTCAGCAGGACCGACATCTTCGCTTGCAAAAATCGCGATTCGTCGCGCAATAAAACGCGGATCTTCACCGCCACGCAGCATCACTGCTAACCAGTGCATCGCTTGGTCCGCATCGCTGGCACGCATCGCACCGATGAACAAGTGCGCGACGTCGTAGTGCTGATCCCCGGCCCGGTCGTACCGGACCAAAGCGCGCGATGCGGCCGCCTGCACATCTGACAGTTCAATGACTGCCCGTTCATTTGACTCAGCGGCCCCTGCTGCTGCATCCAGAATTGTGAGAAGTCTGCGACCATCCCCATCACTGATAGCCAACAACGATGCGTGAGCCTCGTTCGAGATTGTGTACTGCCCGGATAGGCCCGACGGGTGTGCAAGACCACGTTCAAGCAGCACGCTCAAATCACTGTCAGCCAACGGCGAGAGTTTCACAACGATGCTGCGCGAAAGAAGTGGCCCAATAACTGCAAACACCGGATTCTCCGTCGTTGCAGCCAGCAACGTGATTGTTCCGGCCTCAACTGCCGGCAAAAGCGCATCTTGCTGCGCCTTCGAGAAGCGATGGATTTCATCAATGAACAGAACGGTGCGCTGGTCCTGCATCTGCAGCCGATCAGCAGCGGTGGTAATCGCGTCTCGCACATCCTTGACGCCGGAGTTGACGGCCGACAATTCCATGAACCGATGCCCTGCGGCATGCGCCACCAACGTCGCGAGAGTGGTCTTGCCAGAACCGGCGGGACCGTGAAGGATCAAACTAGGAACGCGTTGTCCGTCAAGTAGCCGACGCAGTGGGGCACCAGTTCCCAGGATTTCCGCACAACCAACGAGATCTTCCAAGCGCTGCGGCCGCAATCGGGCAGCCAGTGGCTGGTGATGTGCGAGCCGCTCACGCGAGCCGAAAAGCGAGTCCTGCGCCATAAACCGCAACCCTATGCGCGCTCGGAGCTCTGCGGCCCACTTCGCGTCGGCTAGGTTGCACCGAACACAGGCAACCCGTGGCGCCCGACTACGCAAAGATGTGCCTGTGGCACCTACAGATCCATTGTGGCCGAGTGCGGCCTCATGGTTAGCGCGTCCCCCAATGCGCAACGGCGAGTGGGTAAGCCCCGAATTCATCGTGGTTGGCATGCCGGCTCATCAGCGCAGCATTTCACCGACGTATGCCCACACAACTCCGAAAGCAGTGCGAGATGCACTGCGCCGGTTCTCAAGTTGGGCAGGGCATCGTGGCGCTCACGGCGTTAACCTCATGTCACTCATCGCTGCTGACTTTGCCAACATCAGCAACCCCGATGCAGCCGACGGATTCGACCGCAGCGTCGCGATTCTTCGGTCTGCACAGGCACGCAAGGCTTTCACTGTGGTCGTCGGCGGAGACAACTCGGTGACGTATCCGAGCATGCTT
>RGCY01000018.1 GCA_009918865.1 Actinomycetota bacterium | reverse complement strand
TACTCCACGCTGGGTGGGCGATGTGCCCGCAAACATCGCACTTGAAGGCAGTCCACTCGATGCATTGCAAACGGCCATCAAGGCTCTGCAATCTCCGGCCATTGCCGGCACACCGCCGCTCACTGGCGGTCTCATTGGTTACCTAGGTTACGACGCGGTGCGCTATCTCGAACCCGTGGCAGTCGCTGGTCCGGACGAGCTCAACATCCCGGTCCTGGGATTTCTGCTGGCGACCGATGTGGCCGCGGTCGACCACCATCGCGGCACAGTCACATTGATTGCTAACGCAGTCAATTTCAATGACACCGAGGTCGGGGTCGATGAAGCGTGGCACGACGCTGTGCGGCGTCTGGATGCCATGACAGCAGACTTGATGAAACCGGCAACAATCGTGTCGATGACTGCCGCGAGCCACATCAGCGCAACACCAAACACAGTTGATTCTGACTATCTCGCTGCAGTGGAAACTGCAAAGGAACACATCCGTTCCGGTGACGCATTTCAGATTGTGCTCTCACAGCGATTCAAATACCCAACTTCCGCACATGCCTATGACATCTATCGCGCATTGCGCATGCTCAATCCCAGTCCTTATATGTATCTCATGCGCATCCCAAAGCAATCTGATGACGCGAAGCAGAACTCAACTGCAGGGTTCACCGAAAACTCCTTTGACATTATTGGCTCAAGCCCAGAAGCGCTGGTGCGTGTGCACGACGGTCGCGCGATGTTGCATCCGATTGCCGGCACTCGACCGCGTGGCGCAAACGACACTGAGGATGCACACCTTGCTCAGGATTTACTCGCCGACACCAAGGAACAAGCTGAACACCTAATGCTCGTTGACCTTGGTCGCAATGACCTGGGTCGTGTGTGTGCTCCTGGTTCGGTGGAGGTCACCGATTTCATGAGTGTGGAGCGCTATTCGCATGTGATGCACCTTGTTTCCACGGTTGTGGGCAATGTGCGTGGGGACCTCAGCGGATGCGATGTGTTGTTCGCAACATTCCCTGCAGGCACACTTTCCGGTGCACCGAAACCGCGAGCCATGCAAATCATCGACGATCTTGAACCGACGCGGCGTGGCCTGTATGGGGGTTGTGTTGGTTACCTTGATTTTGCTGGGAATGTTGACATGGCCATCGCGATTCGCACGGCTCTGTTGAAGGACTCCGTCGCCTATGTTCAGGCAGGTGCCGGCATCGTGGCGGATTCAGTGTCAACGAGTGAAAGTGCAGAGTGTCGACACAAAGCAGCCGCGGTGTTGCGTGCAATTACTGCTGCAGAGGGTTTACAACCCCTGTCTTAGAACCGCTGCCTAGGGCAATGTTGAGCCGGCCTTGCGCATCTTGTGACGACGCGGTGGTGCTCGAAATCACGCGGTGCTCGTAATTACTGGGGGTAGTGGCAGGATGTGCGCTATGACCCTTCAAGCAGTTTTCCACACAAACCACGGCGACATCACTTTGAACTTGTTTGCTGACCACGCTCCGAAGACGGTGGCTAACTTCGTTGAGCTTGCAGAAGGCAACAAGGAGTGGAAAGACCGCAAAGCCGGTACCACCACCACTCGCCGCTTCTACGACGGTTTGATTTTTCACCGCGTCATTTCCGGCTTCATGATTCAAGGTGGCTGCCCGGAGGGCCAAGGCACTGGCGGACCTGGTTATACCTTCGATGATGAATTCCACCCCGAGTTGTCCTTTGACAAGCCCTACCTGCTTGCCATGGCCAACGCAGGCCCAAAGACCAATGGTTCCCAGTTCTTCATCACGGTTGCACCAACGAGTTGGCTGACTTTCAAACACACGATCTTTGGTGAATGTGCTGACCAAGCCAGCCGCGATGTGGTGGACGCAATCGCCGCCGTGCCAACCGGTGCACAGGACCGACCAATTGACCCAGTGGTCATTGAGAGTGTGGAGATTGTGCGCGGCTGACCCCGGCGCGAAACTCAAGGGCAGGTTGCGATGTCGCTCAATTCATGGTTCCGATCCACAAGTCGGGGTTCGTCCATCGTCACATCCTTGGTCGTCCTCAACGTTGCAATCTTTTTCCTCGACCAAATCAGTGGTGGTCGGCTCACTGAGCAATATGCGATGCAGCCTGATGCAATCGGTAATGGTGGCGAATGGTGGCGGCTCATCACCGCTGCGTTCTTGCACGCAGGTGTGCTGCACCTTGGTAGCAACATGCTTGCGTTGTGGACTATTGGTCAACCAATTGAGCAAATGCTTGGACGCAACCGCTTTCTCGGTCTTTACTTGATGGCAGCACTTGGTGGGAGTGTTGCATCGTATTACTACTCATCAGTGATGACCACGAGTGTTGGTGCATCCGGCGCGATTTTTGGATTGCTGACCTCATTCATTGTTGTGGGTCGCCGCGCCGGCTTTGATGTTACGAACGCAATCTTCCTGTTAGTGCTTAACATCGGCATCGGATTCATGCCTGGAATTGATTGGCATGCGCACTTCGGTGGTGGCATTGTGGGCGCGGCCGTGTGCTACACGATGGTGGGCGGACGCCGCGGTGGTCAGCGCAGTGAGTCACAGGTGACTTTTGGCATCACTGTTATTGTCGTAGTCATGCTGGTGATGTTCTTCGTGCGAACTCGCGCCATCATGGCAGGCACCGCCTACTAGAAGTCGCGCGTTCGAATGCCTGCCGCGCCAGCGCTGTCAGGTGTGGTGATTACCACGGCGCAGCGTTCTCCCCTGGGAAAAGAAACTGTCCTGACCGAAGAAATCGGTCAGGACTAATCAACGCCAGCGCGTTGCGAGCGTGAATCCGCCGCCAAGGAAGACGAAACCAACAACCACAGACCACAGATTGCCCAGACGTGCGAAGGGTGCCAGCCCTGGGGCCAGGTAGAAGACCACAAGCCAAGCAAGACCGATGAGGAAGAGCCCAACCATCAATGGCACAAGCCAGCGTGGGTTGTCCAACTTCACGGCGGTGGGCTCGGTTGCACCTGCAACAACAGGTGCGGCGGTGTCCTTCTTGCGGCGACGGGAAACCGGCATGGTGCTCACTACCTCCTGGCTTGGGGGGCACTGCGCCCCACGGGTTAAGGGTAAGGCATCGCCGAAAAGGGCGAAGGAGCCACATGATGCTCGCGGCTGGTCTACCGTGACCGCGTGAAATTGCCACGGCTACTTCCGGGAGCGGACTTTGCGGTCGGTCGCGCCCGGTATGTGGTGGGAATTGCCGTGTTCGTGCTTGCCGGGGGTCTGTTCGCGGCGTCGGCCATCACAGCCCGAGGCACCAACCTGCGCTCGGACCAGATTTCCAGCATTCGAGAACTCGTGCAGCAACGCAGTGAACAGTTGGCGCGAACGCAACTGCGCGTGGATCGTCAGCGAGCAATCGTTGAACGACTCGCACTCGCGGCGGATGTGCCCGGCCTAGAGAAAGCACAGGCAGCGATGGCTGCCCTTGACCCTGTCGTTGGTGCCACGAATATCACCGGCGCCGGCGTTCAAGTCACACTCGACGATGCTCCACCAGAAATGCGCACCAATCCTGATGTTGACCCCAATGACTTAGTTGTGCATCAACAAGATGTGCAAGCGGTCGTGAATGCAATGTGGCGTGCCGGTGCGCGTGGTGTGCAGGTGATGGATCAACGCATTGCTACCACGACAGCCATCAAGTGTGTTGGAAACACGTTGCTCATTCAAGGTCGGGTGTACTCACCGCCATATGTGGTCACCGGGGTGGGTGACCAAGCACGAATCTTGTTGAGTTTGCAAGACGATCCCGATGTCACTGTCTACCGCGACTACGCAGATGCCTTTGGTCTTGGTTGGTTAGTCAACCGTCTTCCAAGTGTCACCTTGCGCGGTTACAGCGTTCCGGGGCGCTTGCAGTGGGTGAAGCCTGTTCCACCTGCTAGTCCTAAACCCCAGACACGTTCATGACTCAGCCCGGCACGAATCGACACGAGGATGATGCGCCATTGTCCGCCAATCGACGCACTCCCAATCCAAGCCCGAAGAGTCGGGTTCTCAGTTTCGTTGGTGAAATCTTCATCACCTTAGGCGTGGTGCTCGGGCTGTTCATCGTTTGGCAGAACTGGTGGACGGATGTTGCCAACGAAAAAGTTGTGAAGCAAGAGCGTTCAGCAGTTCTCGATGATTGGGGAGCCACAATGGGGCCCGACGGCATCATTGGGCCGCCTCAACCGATTGTGGTGTCACCGACGACTCAACCGCGCGCAGTGGGCGCAACCGGCTCGGCAATCACTAAACCCCACGCACATCGCGGCGCCGCGGTTGTGGTCGGGGGGCCACAATTTGCGCAGACACATTCGAATGCAACACCGGTATTTCTCACGATGCAGGATCCGATTGCAATGGCCGCAAAATCACTCCTGCCACAAGGCCGGCTGCCAGTTCCCAAGCCAACCAAACATGTAGCGAACAAACCCACATCACGAAAGCCGAGCACATCTGCACGAGCGAAAAAAGTGCAGACCATCGGCTTCATGTATGCACCAGCCCTGCGCAAACAACGATTGTGGGCGACGCCGATTGTGCAAGGAACCTCCGAGCGCGCGCTGGCGCGAGGTGTGGGCCACTACGCAGGTAGCGCTGCTTTCGGTGGAATTGGTAACGCGGCGGTGGCCGGACATCGCACCACACATGGCGCTCCGTTTCGTCACATTGATTCATTCAAGCGCGGTGACCATGTGATTGTGCGGGTGCGGGACAAGTGGTTTGTGTATGTTCTCGATCGCAGCAAAATTGTTCGGCCCAAAGAACATTGGGTGCTCCGCGCGCGTCCCATTAAGTCAAACTCAGGTCGCTTGTTAACCCTCACCACATGTCACCCACTGCATTCCGCAGCGCGCCGATTCGTGTGGTGGGGACACCTAGTTCGCACTTTGCCCGCAAGTGGGCCAGCACCTGCAGAACTCAAGATGAAGAGGTAGCACGATGTATCGCTGGATTTGGCGCAAACTGCCCGGCCCGTGGGCCCTGCGAGCACTCTTATGCGCTGCGGCTGCGGCCGTCGTGGTTATCGTGCTCTTCACGCAGGTGTTCCCAGCAATTGAGCCGTGGATAAATCAACCTTCCTTGCCGTAATCGCCTCGCGCAAAGCTTCACACCGCAATCTATGTGCCGACACACATCGATGTTTCGAATGCACCGTTCTGGCTGATTGCAATCAGACAGCAGTGGGGTCACTACGGAGTCGGCGTTGCCGAATCCGTAGGAGAAGCCGAAGGTGCAGTGCCGTTGATGACCAACGAAATCAGCGAGCCAACTTGACCTTTCATGGTGGAGTCTGGTGCTTGCGAGAGGACCACACCATTGGGCTGCGTTGAATCAACCATGTAATCAACGCTCGGTTGGAAGCCGGCGTTGAGCAAGATTGCGCGAGCTTGCGCTTCCGTCTTGCCAATCACATCCGGAATTGCAATCTTCCCAGAGGAAACCTCAACACTCACGCGCTGCCCAGGAGCAAGGTTGTACCCGGCAGCCGGGTTCTGTGACAACACCGTGTCCTTTGGCAAATCCGAATCGACATAAGTGACCGCACCAAGATTGAGCCCAGCTTCAATGAGCGCATCTCGCACGTCGTTGATGGTTGGGTAGTTTCTCAAATCAGGAACTTTGATGCTTCCCGAGCCACCGCTGACGATGACATCGACGCTACCGCCCTTCGGCAGTTGTTCGTCCTTAATCGGAGACTGCTCAATCACGGTTCCTTGTGGAACAGTTGTTGACGGCCGAGTGTCCTGCTGACCGACTTTGAGACCTTCTTTCGCCAACTTGGCTTTCGCATCTGCGAGTGAGAGACCTGTGACATCTGGCACGGAAACCAAATCCGTCTTGCCTGTGCCTGTCAGCAATTGACCAAGCAGTAGCACGAGTGCAGCAACACCAATGACGGAAGCGGCAAAGCCACCCCACATCAAGGCTGGCCGACGTGTGCGACTTGCCGTGGCTGCCGCCGAAGGCATCACCAAAGGTGCTGCTTCTTTCACCGGTTCAAACATTGTGGTGCGTTCCGCAGCCGGCACAGCGGCGGTCGTTGCTTCTAACGTCCCCGCGAGAACGCGAGTGAGGTCATCCGAAAACTCCGCTGCCGACTGGTAGCGGTCATCGGGACGCTTGGCAAGCGCACGTGCCAGCACCGCATCAATGCCGCCGGGCAGTGTGGGATCAAGTTGAGTTGCCGGAACAACCGGCTCACTCACATGTTGATACGCCACAGACACGGGCGATTCGCCGGTGAACGGCGGTTTTCCGGTCAGAAGTTCGTAGAGCAGACAACCTGTTGAATACAAATCCGAACGAGAATCAACAACTTCACCCTTGGCTTGCTCCGGCGAGAGGTATTGCGCCGTTCCAAGAACTTGTGGGCCGTGGGTGACTGTCTGTGAGTGGTCAGCAAGTGCACGCGCGATGCCGAAGTCCATCACTTTGACTTCGCTGCTGCGTGTCAGCATCACATTGCCTGGCTTGATGTCACGGTGCACGATGCCATTGCGGTGGGAATAGTCCAACGCCGCCAGAACTCCCTGCACCATCTCAATGACTCGCTCGGGCAGGAGTCGACGACCACTGTTAATGAGCTGACGCAAAGTGATTCCGTCCACGTACTCCATGACGATGAAAGGCCGCGGCACTAGATCGCTGTGTTCACTTCCCGGTCCAGTGAGCGGTTCCTCACCGGTGTCGTAAACGGACACAATGTTCGGGTGGTTAAGTGACGCCGCCGCTACGGCCTCACGACGAAACCTTTCGTGAAAGGACGGGTCGCGCGCCAGGTCAGAATGCAGAAGTTTGATGGCAACGCGTCGACCCAGTTTGGTGTCATGACCCTCAACGACTTCGGCCATGCCCCCGGTGCCCAAAGTGGTGCCGAGTTCATAGCGGTCAGCAAGTCGCTGGCCTTCATGTGTCGTCACGGATTTCCCTGCCTTTCGCGTTGCTTGATTCTATTCGGGGTGCGTGCAATCGCACCCCGTTCAGAGGTCACTTTCCTGATAGAACCGCCTGCATCACTGCACGAGCCACGGGAGCAGCCAGTCGGTTGCCACTGACTTCCGCCGAGCCGCCACCGTTTTCAATCACCACTGCCACAGCAACCTTTGGCGATTGCACAGGAGCGATGCCAACGAACCATGCATGTGGCGGTGTGCCGGGCTGGGTTTGGGCGGTGCCGGTCTTACCCGCGACGCGAACGCCACGAATTCGTGCATTGCTTCCCGTGCCTTTGGAAACAACACCTTCCATCATCATCAACAGTGTCTGCGCGTGCTCGGCTGTCATTGCGGTGCTGAACACGCGCGGTGTGGTGCGTGACAAAACTGAAAGGTCTGGCCCCAGCACTTCATCCACCAGATGTGCAGACATCAGCACACCCTGGTGTGCAATGCCCGCGCCCACTTGCGCCATTTGCAGTGCAGTGGCCCGAACATCAAACTGACCAATGGCGCTAAGTGCCGTCTGCGGCGCATCCGGATTTGTGGGGAACCGACTCACGGCTGCGCTCATGGGAACTTTGACCGGAAAGTCAAAGCCGAATGCACGTGCTTGGGAACGAAGTGCATCCGCGCCAAGTTCATTTCCCAGCCAAGCGAACGCTGTGTTGCACGAAATCGCGAGTGCTTTCGCAAGCGTCACCTTGCCACCTGGACCACATTGACTGCGAGACCAGTTGTTGAGATCTTTCGTCGTCAGCGGCAGTCGGTAGGTCTTAGGACCGGGTAGGACGCTCTCGGGATTGAACTTTCCACTTGCAAGCGCCGCTGCTGCAGTGACAAGTTTGAATGTGCTACCCGGGGGATATGTGCGCGCTAACGCGCGATTGAGCATGGGTTGAGTGGGGTCAGCAAGGTAGTCAGAGTAGGCCCGTTTGATTCCGGTGCCGTCATGAGAACTCAGCAGATTCGGATCAAATGAAGGCGATGACACCACTGCCAAGAGCCGGCCAGTGCTCGGTTCAATCGCAACGACCGCGCCGGTGCGACCACGCAATGCCTTCCATGCGGCTTCTTGTGCCGCGGGATTAATCGTTAAAGAGACGGCGCCACCGCGCGGCTTGCGCCCTGCGAATAGTTGTTGAAGTCTGTCAACGACTAAAGAGTCGGCACTACCACTCAAGACCGAGTTCTCAGCGCGCTCGATTCCTGTTGCACCGTAGAGAAAGGAGTAGAACCCAGTCACCGATGCATAGGCAGGACCATCTGGATAGGTGCGCAAATGAGTCAGGGTGTCTTGGGTTGCAGTGCTTGTCGCGATAGGACGCCCAGCCACCAAGATGGCGCCACGCTGTCTGCTGTATTCACGCAAGAGGTTGCGCCGATTTCCGGCTTTGCTGTCGATGGAATCTGCGCCGACTACTTGGATGAAAGAAAGGTTCATGGCAAGCGCCACCAGCATGACGATGAACGCGATTGCAAGCCGACCTAGTTGTTTGTTCATGTGATGTTCCGCGCATTCGGAAGTTCAATCACTTGGGTTGTCTGCGCCATGTCGTGGCGTGGCGCGGATACGACATCAAAACCGGGTCCAGCGGCTGGTGTGGTGGCGGCGCTGCGAGCCGCATGACTCATACGGATGAGCAACCCCACCATGATGAAGTTTGCGACAAGAGAGGAACCGCCGGAGGAAAGGAACGGCGTTGTCAGACCGGTGAGCGGAATGAGCCGCGTCACTCCACCCAGCACAACAAAAGTCTGTAATGCCAGCACAGTGGCAATGCCTGATGCGAGAAGTAATCCAAACCGATCACGGACCGTGTTCGCAATTTTCAGACCACGAGCAACTAACACTGCATAAATCATCAAGATAGCGATGCAGCCAACTAAACCAAGTTCCTCACCAATGCTTGCGAAGATGAAATCTGATTCCGCGAACGGCACGAGTTGTGGGTAGCCGGCACCCAGCCCAGCGCCAAACAGTCCGCCGTTGGCAAGACCGTATAGACCAAGTGCCACCTGCGATGTGCCATCTCCAACGAAGGGGTCTAGCCACAGCGCAACACGAATTTGCACGTGCGCAAACATCCACCATGCCACTGCAGCGCCAGTGCTAAACATCGCAAGACCGATAAGTGGCCAGGAGCGTTGCTCGGTTGCGAGGTAGAGCAACACCACGAACACGCCAAAGAACAGAAGTGATGTGCCAAGGTCGCGCTGCAGGATGAGCACGCTCAACGAAAGTGCCCAGACCGTCAGCAGTGGACCGAGATCTCGTGGACGAGGAAAGGGAATTCTCATGAATCGTGCGCGCAAGGCACCGAGTGCACGACCGTGGCGAGCGAGGTATGAGGCAAACCCCACGGTCAAGACGACCTTTGCGATTTCGGCCGGTTGAAACGACAACCCAGCGATGCTGACCCACAAAGTCGCGCCACGAATCGTCCGGCCAAGTCCGGGCACTAGCGGAGCCAAGACCATCAATAGACCCAGAAGTGTCAGAGTCCAGGGGTACCGCTGAATGCGTCGGTGATCACGCACGGCAATCAGTGTCAGCGCAAGCAACGCCGCCCCAACGACAAACCATGTTGCTTGTGCCCCGGCTTTGGATGCCGGAATGGGCTCGCCACGGTTGATAGCTCGCAATTCATCAGCGAAATCAAGACGGTGAATCACCGCCGTGCCGATGCCGGTGAGAAGCACGGCAAGTGGCAGCAATATCGGGTCGGCATGTGCGGCGCGAATTCGAATCACGATGTGGGCGATAACTGACGCACCGAGGAGAGTGCTCAATATTCGCAATGTAAGCGCTGTGATGGTGTCACGTAGTGTCAAATCAACGGTGACCATGCCCACAGCAGTGATGAAGAGCGCACATCCGAGAAGCCACGCTTCCTGAGTGCGCGCCCGATTGCGCGATCGTGATGCGGTAGCGCTCATAGGACTACCGACTGTTTGTGTGCTCATGTTGTTTGTGTCACTGGCGTTCGGTGCACTCAGACGAGATTGGCACAGTCCGGCAAGCAAGTCGTGCTGCGATATTTTCAGCGTCGCGTTGTGAGCGCGCAGAAATGGAATCGTTCAAAAGTGTGCGCTCATATTCAGGTAGTAGAGAAACTTCGATGCTCGTACGTGTGACCACTTTGCCCATGTTCAGACCGAGCACTGGTTGGGCGATGCCTCGACCGACGACAACGTGTTGTGTGTCCACACCCACCCACCACTGAGAAAAAATCCAAATCCTCACGAGGGTCAGCATCACCAGCAGTCCAGCCGTGAACATCAGTGGCAACCGCCACCGTGTCAACTGTGCTCGAAATTTGTTTTCCGATTGCCTCGATGTCGTGACTGCGGACTTTTGACCTTTAGCAGAAGCCAGACCCGCGCGAATGTCTTCCGATTGCACGGCTTGCTGATTACGCTCTTCGGCCGCAGCACCGATGAGTACCGCGGCATCTTGACTCGGTGCTGGACTCGACACAACATCGCCAAGCACAACCGTGACATTGTCAGGAGCACCAGCGAGCAGCGCCAGTTCCACTAACGCTTGCACGGCTGCAGTTGGGTCGTCGTACCCATTGAGCACTCGAGTCAACATCTCATCAGGGACAACCCCAGATAAACCATCGCTGCACAAGAGAATGCGGTCGCCCTCGCGGATATCGCGCACCGAAACATCGGCAGTCACCGGACCGCCGCCTAGTGCTCGCAGCACCACCGAGCGTTGTGGGTGGTGCTGCGCCTGCTCAGCAGTCAGGCGACCAGCGTCAATCAGGCTTTGCACATATGTGTGGTCAACGGTGAGAGGAATCAAAACGTTGTCACGAACGAGATAACCACGACTATCACCAATGTGGCAGATGACAAGTGCGCTCCCGGCGATGGCAACGGCAGTCAGTGTGGTTCCCATGCCTGAGAGACTCGAGTCGTGTGATTCGGTTGCATCGATTACTTCATTTGCACGATGCACTGCGTCATTCAGTTCTTCGGCAACCTCTGATGCGTTAGCCGCTAACGTGGTCATGGCCACCGCACCCACTGCGATGGCACTGGCAATCTCACCGCCAGCATGTCCACCGAGACCATCAGCAACTGCGAGAGCACGTGTGGTTGCGTAGCCAGAATCTTCGTTTTGTTCCCGCACGGAACCAACATCGCTGCGCGCTGCAAAGTGAAAGCGATAGCTGGGGGACGCATCGGACCTAGCAGATTTCGCGCCTGTTTGCGGAGCCGATTCAGGTGATGGATGCTGCTCGCTCATGCTGTCACCTTCACTGGGGTGCGACCAACATTGATGACCATGCCCACGGATAAAGGAGTTGCGTTGGTGATGCGTGCCCGGTTCACCCAGGTTCCGTTGGTTGAACCAAGATCCTCGACAAACCAAACATTGTCAACGCGCCTTAAGCGAGTGTGTTTGCTACTCACGTAGTCGTCTATCAGCACAATGGTGCAGTCAGGTGCGCGCCCGATGACGATATCCGCACCTGAGAATGCCATGGTGGCACCAGCGAGTGGGCCATCGAGAATCTCGATTCCGCCCGGCTGCGCTTTTTGTGCACGATCTCGTCTGGTTGTGCGATTCGATGCGAGGTCCGCTCTCCGAGAGCTCGCTGATGCAGACGCACCCTTGAGGTCGCGACGCAAAGTTGACATCACGGCGAAAACAAAAATCCATAGCAATCCGAGAAACCCGAACCGAATCGCAGTCAGCAGCAGCTCGTTCATGGCCAGCGCCTCGAATTCAGTCCGTGCGCAAGGTCAAAGTGGTGGTACCGATGGTGAGTCGTGTGCCATCAATTGCTTCAAATTCCGTGATGCGTTGACCGTTCACGAAGGTGCCGTTGGTTGATCCCAGGTCACGAATCTTCACTGGTGAACCGAGCACGATTTCGCAGTGTGTGCGCGATGCACCGGCGTCATCGATGTGCACATTCACTTCAGTACCGCGACCAAGCCGAGTCACAGTTGACACCAGAGGCACTTCGCGACCGTCTGCGAAAACTAAGCGCGGCGTGCCAGCAGCGACAGGCGCACCCGGCGCAGGACGCGCTTGGCTACGAACCCGAAAGACTCCGACATCCAAATCGGCATCTTCGGCAAAGTAAACCTCTGGTGGACCAACGAGCACATAGCCCTGATTTTTTGCGTACTCAGTTGTCACACCATTCAGTTCAGCGCGCAACGCGTCAACAAAAACAGTGAGTCGTTCGAAGTCCCTCGATGACAAGTCAAGGTGAAAAACGTTTGGGGTGATGGTCCGCGCCTTGTCAATCACAGCGGCACGGTCGTCCATCTCGCGGTGCAAAGCCGCCGCGATTTCAATGGGCTGCACCTCCGCAGTGAACGCACGAGCGAAGGCCCCGTTCACCAAGCGGTCCAGGCGTGCCTCGAAGGCGTCCAGGATGCTCACACTTGGCAGTCTAGCCGCGGTTTGTAGCGGTAAGGCATACCTCGTGGGTGCAGTCACCTCGATGTCTGCGCGCACATTCCTGAGTGGACCACCGGTTGTGAACCATGCGCACCATGTCCGGTGAGCGGTCAGTCCTCAATTCCCACTTTTACGCGCACGGTTGGTGCATGGTGTGCGAGAAATGTGCCGGCAGAAACGTCAACTTTCGCACGAACATGCGCTGGTTCCGCCTACTGCGCTGAGTGCTAGCCTTTCGATTCCTCGCGCGCGGGTGGCGGAATAGGCAGACGCGCTGGCTTCAGGTGCCAGTGCCCGCAAGGGCGTAGGGGTTCAACTCCCCTC
>RGCY01000170.1 GCA_009918865.1 Actinomycetota bacterium | reverse complement strand
GTCCAGACCAACTGGTCGAATGTCTTCGCCGCCGAGGGTCAAAATGATGTCTGAATCCCGAACTTCTGATGTCAGCAATGACACAGCAGCAGCCTTACTCGGTGCGTAGTCCACGTTGGCACCGTTCGCGCGCGCAGCTGCCGCAATGTCAGCAGCACCTGCACCAGCGATGGGTTGCTCCCCCGGTCCATAGACATCCACCAACACTGCCCAATCCGCAGCAGCAAGCACATCTGCGTACTCGCGCACAAACATGGCAGTGCGATACCAGCGATACGGTTGACACAGCACCACAACGCGTCCCTGCGTCACACTGCGCGCCGCACTCAATGTCGCAGCCACGGCTGTGGGGTGGTGCGCGTAATCGTCGAAAACCCGAACGCCAGCAGCACTACCGCGTAGTTCAAATCGGCGACGGGCACCGTGGTAATGCTCAAGCCCGTCAGCGACTGCTTGCGAACCGACACCGGCATGACTTGCCAGCACACTGGCAGCAACCGCATTGAGGACGTTATGGCGTCCGGGAACGCGTGTGCGCGCGCGGAGTTCAAGGTGGCCACTTACGACAAATTCACAACCATCTGAGTGCTCGCCCATGCTGACAACGCGCACATCCGCCGCATCTGTGAAGCCGTAACTGACCCGTGTCACCCCGGGCGGCACAACCAAACTCGCTGCGCCGGGGTCGTCCGCACACACCACTGCCAATGTCGGAGTATGACCATGGGCACCGGACACAAACTCGTTAAAGACATCTTTCATCTTGTCAAAGGAACCCCAACGATCAAGGTGGTCCGCGTCCACATTGGTCACAGCCACCGCTTCGGCACGCACATGCAGCGCCGTGCCATCACTTTCATCAGCCTCAACCACAGCCCATGGGGCTAAGCCTTCGTGTGCATTCACGCCTGTGGCATGTAGTTCACTACCTAGAAGATAGGAACAATCAATGCCAGCGGCACGCATGATGAGCGTCAGCATGCTGCTCGTCGTTGTCTTGCCGTGAGTTCCGGAAATCGCGAGATTGCGCCAATTTTGGGTGAGTAGCGCAGTCGCTTCGGGGCGACGAATCACCTCAACCTTCGCGGCACGTGCTGCTTGTAACTCAACATCATCCTCCGGCACCGCCGTAGAAGCGAGCACCACGTCAGGACATTGCGTTTGAATCGCGTGTGCATCGTGGCCTACTCGCACAGAAATCCCTGCAGCAGCGAGGGCTGGTAACCGCTCCGCGTGTGCAGCATCGCTACCGGTCACAAGGCAACCGCGCTGCGCAAGCACACGGGCAATCGCACTCATGCCAGCGCCGCCAACGCCGATGATGTGCACGCGCGTGCCAGCAGCGAACTCAACGACCATGGACTGCAGCCTCCTCCACGAATGCCGCTAGAACGTGCGCGGCATCGGCCGTGCGTTGCTCGGCTGACCAGCGCAACGCATTGGCCCTCATTGAGTCCAGTTCTGAGCCAATGACTAGCGGCTGGAGCTCCTGCCACAGGCGCACACCGTCGAGGTCAGCGTCCGCAACCACACGGTATCCCCCAGACGTCACAAGCGACTCAGCATTAACTGATTGTTCGCCATTTCCTACTGCGTAAGGCACAAGGACCGCTGGCACACCAGTGGCAGTGAGTTCGGCACATGTCACAGCCCCTGACCGAGACACGACAAGATCTGCGAGTGCGTAAGCGCTCGCCATGTCGTCTAGGTAGCCAAGTGCGCGCCACTGACCGCTAGATTCTTTACGCAACGACGCAGATAAGTCTGATTCGTTGCGCGCACCAGTGATGTGAAGCACCTGCCAGCCGGCGTCTGTTATCGCATCTGCACACTCCAGCAATGCGGCGTTGAGCCGAACCGCACCAAGCGAACCCCCGAAAACCACCAGAGTTTTTCGATTCACATCGAGGCCGAGTGCATCGGCAGCGCGCTCGCGCGCCCGTGTGCGGTCAAGACTGATGATGGTCTGTCGCAGTGGTACCCCCGTGTAGCGAGCACGAGCAAAAATCCCGTGTGCATTACGCACCCCGACGGCAAGCCATGACGTCCATCGCGCTGCAATGCGATTGGCAATGCCAGGGTGCGCGTCATAGGAGAACACCACCATCACGCGACGCAGGAGGCGCGCAGCCACATACGCCGGCCACGCAACATATCCACCGAAACCCACCACAACACCAATGTTGTTCCTGCTCATGTGCCGCCGAGTTGCGAACACCACCTGCACTTGCTTTGGGATGAATGTGAGCACCTGCAGATTCAATCGGCGTGGGAACGGCACCCTTTCAATTTCCAGTAGCGCAAACCCGCGTTCTGGGACAAGCCTTGCCTCGACGCCTGCTGCCGTTCCTAGTAGCCAGACGTCATGCCCACGCTGGCGAAGTTGCTCAGCCAACGACAGCGCTGGTTCAACATGGCCCGCGGTTCCACCGCCAGCGATGAGAATTCGCATGCTAAACCTCAGATTGGGGACGTCGACGCTTAAGTCTTCGCACTCGCCGCGATGTCGGTTCACCACAGTAGGAAAGGACGATTCCCACTGCCGCCAACGTGGCCACCATTGAACTTCCACCGAAGGAGACGAAGGGCAAAGTGATACCAACAACAGGCGCCCAACCCACCACCATTGCAATATTGACCAAGGCTTGGGTGCCATGGAAAGAGTACATG
>RGCY01000169.1 GCA_009918865.1 Actinomycetota bacterium | reverse complement strand
GATTGCGGATGGAATGAAAGCATCGGACTACGGCGCGATCGCATTCGCTAATGGGATTTTCATTGTGCTACTGCAACCTTGGTGGACACGCATCGTCGACCGCTTTGAACCGATTCGCACGATGGCATTAGGAATGCTCGTGCTCGGTGTTGGCTTCTATCTCACGACATTTGCCCACACCAAGGCCGCCTATGTGGCTGCATGTGCGGTCTGGACCTGCGGTGAGATTCTGCGTGCCGGCTTGGTGGGGGCAGTGATTGCGAACATCTCCCCCGCAAGTGCTCGAGCGAGATATCAATCCGCTGTGATGGGTTTGGGCTACGGAACAGCGTCGCTGCTTGCCCCCATCGTTGGCACTCGCGTCTTTGCAAGTTATGGTGCTGATTCAGTGTGGTTGATGTGCCTTGTGCTCAATCTCCTAGGTGCGGCATGGCTGCTCGCGCATGTGGGGCGTCTCTATCGCGCGCGACTCGTCATCATCGAAACCGACCAACGGCAAACCGCATGAGCGCGTCAGAACAGGGTGAAGCTCACGCTGCCACTCTCATCGTCATGGATATTGACGGGGTACTCGCAGATGTGCGTCACCGATTGCATTTTCTCGCGGCTCGACCCAAGCTGTGGGATGAGTTTTTTGAAGCGTGTGTTGATGATGCGCCGCTTGAGCAAGGTTTAGCCATTGCGGACGCTGCGGATCATCTCGTCTATTTCAGTGGTCGACCTGAGCGTTACCGGGCGGCCACACTTGCATGGCTGGAGCAGCATGGCTTCCCACGCGCTCCCCTGCATTTACGCCCAGACGCCGACCGACGCCCGGCCCGGGACTACAAACCCGATGTCCTTGCCAAGCTCGGTGGACCCTCGGCCGTGAGGTGCGTCTATGACGATGATGACCGAGTCATTCAACGCTTGGAAACGCTCGGATATTCGGTCGTCCACGTCAGATGGATGCCGGCAACCGACACCCTCAATCAACTCGCACTGTTCGACGCTCAGGAGCGAGAAGGTCGCACCTAGCCCGAACTTGCCACTAGGCGTTTTCGAATGCGCGTGGGTCTGGGCACGAGCACACCAAATTGCGATCACCATATGCGCCGTCGATGCGTCGCACGGGCGGCCAATACTTGCGAGATGGATCCACCCCTGGGGGAAAGGCAGCCAGCATGCGGTCATACGGCTTATCCCAAGCGCCAGCAAGGCTCATTGCGGTGTGAGGGGCATTGCGCAAGGGGCTTTCTTCAACAGGCCATGTCCCAGCCGCAACTGCGTCAATTTCACCACGGATGGCAATCATCGCGTCGCAGAAGCGATCAAGTTCAGCTAACGATTCACTTTCAGTCGGTTCGACCATCAAGGTTCCTGCAACGGGGAACGACATCGTTGGTGCGTGGAATCCATAATCCATGAGACGTTTGGCAATGTCGTCCACAGTGACGCCGGTCTCCTTGGTGATGGTACGAATGTCGAGGATGCACTCATGAGCAACGAAACCATTCTCGCCTGTGTAAAGGACTGGATAATGCTCACGCAGGCGTGCAGCAACATAGTTCGCACTCAAAATCGCGACTTCAGTTGCGGCAACTAAACCTTCGGCGCCCATCATTCGGATGTACATCCACGGGATGGGCAAAATGCCGGCTGAACCCCAAGGGGCGCCGCTGATTGGACCTACGCCGTCTGCTTCAAACCCACGACCGCGCGGACCTGCATCTGGTCGTAGTGGATGGCTAGGCAGGAACGGGGCTAAGTGCGCGCGCACCCCCACAGGGCCTACGCCTGGACCTCCGCCACCATGTGGGATGCAGAAGGTTTTGTGCAGATTCAAATGCGACACATCCGCGCCAAACTTGCCAGGCTTGGCTAAACCAACGAGCGCATTGAGATTTGCCCCATCAACGTAGACCTGTCCCCCGGCGTCATGGATCATGGCGCAGATGTCGCTAACCGCTGATTCGAAAACGCCATGGGTTGAGGGATAAGTGATCATGAGTGCGGCAATGCGGTCTGAATTCTCCGCAATCTTCGACTTCAACTCCGCAACATCCACATTTCCTTGGTCATCGCAGCCCACGACCACGACACGCATTCCAGCCATGACTGCACTTGCGGCGTTAGTGCCATGGGCACTTGATGGAATGAGGCACACGTCGCGTTGGAGGTCTCCACGGCTGCGGTGGTAGGCCGCAATTGCCAGAAGTCCGGCGAACTCACCTTGAGAACCAGCGTTGGGCTGCACGCTGATGGCGTCATAGCCAGTGATCTCGCAAAGCCAGCCCTCCAATTGCGAAACTCCGCTGCTTCTGCCGCTCTCTTTCGCATCTGATCCTGGTAGAGCTTTTGCTGCTGCGGACTCAAGTACTCATCTTTGATCCCGGCTATTTGCTTACATTGACTGATAGCTTCTTTGAAGTCAACCCCGTTTATCTTCTGGAGAAAAGTCAGCACGTCCCCCGATTCCCCACAGCCAAAGCACTTGAAGAAACAACGGTCATCACTAACGCAGAAAGATGGAGTCTTCTCCTGATGGAACGGGCAAAGGCCAACCCATCGCGTCTTCGATGAACCGCTACGCTTCAACTCAACGTAGTCCTTGACCACGCTAGATAGCGTAATTGAATTCTTGATGTACTGGGTGTCTAGCATAGAGGCTTCGTTCTACATGGCGGCTCG
>RGCY01000168.1 GCA_009918865.1 Actinomycetota bacterium | reverse complement strand
TTCGATGCGGGTTCAGTTTGAGCAATACGCGTTCCGTTTGGCAGTCATCGATGAGAGCGACCTCTCAGCCGGGGCTGCGGTTGTTCGAGTTACTTTCAACGGGAGTGGGCAGACCACTAGCCTTCTGCGAGTGGACGTTCCAGAACAGCTTTCCGAGCGGCTTGGGAGGCTGATCCAGAAGGGGGCAAGCAATGAGTGAACAGAGTCCGCTTGCCATTGGCAAGCGTTTGATCGAAGAAGGTCGATTCGAGGAAGCCATCGCGACTTTGGAGCCGGCCTTCAGGTCTCCCAAGACCGTCGCGAGAGTGTGGGTTGGTTTCCAGTTGGGAAAGGCGCTTCGAAGGACGGCGGAATTCTCTCGTGCACTCGATGTTCTTCGCGAAACTGCTCAATGCATCGAGACGGTAGGCCAGTCACAGGAATGGATATCCAAACAGCGAATGGCCATCTTTGGTCTGGCAAGTTGGTGTTTGTGGGATCGGGATGTGGCTCAGGTTGAGGATGCCAATCTGCTGTTTGATGCAGCGACAAAGATTCATAGGACGTTGGTTTCCGGGGGTCTGGACTTATTTGAGGAGCCTTCCCCATTTGTGATTGCTGCCCTGAAGGCTGCGAAGTTTGGTCTTGAGGCTGGTAGGGGTGCGGAGGTTGTAAAGTTGCTTGACCTTCTCGATCCAAAGCAGCTTGATGCAAAGCGCGTAAGGCTTCAGAGTGGCGATGAGATGGCATCGGCACGCGAGCGTTGGTACGAACTCAGAGCGAAAGCACTCATACTGACTGAGCAATGGGAAGAAGCAGTGGTGTTTTGTGAGCAGGGCCAGGGCGCGGGTCTGCACCATCAGATTGCTTACACGCTTGGATACCGCCGCGCTCAAGCACTGGCAGGGATGGGTCGTCGCGAGGAGGCGACAAAGGCGCTCGTGACGCTGCTACGGACGCGTCGAGAATGGTGGGTGCAGTCTGAATTGGCGGAGAATCAGTGGGCGCTTGGGCATCGCAAGAAGGCGATTGTCACGGCGAGCGCTGCGATCGTTGATACGGGAATTGACGAACGGTCAGCACGAAAGTTGTTGACATTGGCGTGCTGGCTGGCTGAGGAGGGCAACTCAAAATTTGGCACGCTGGTTGCAGCATTGATTCGCCAAATTTGGGTTGATCGAGGTTGGCGTATCAAGGGAGAAGTGTTGCAGCAGCTTCAGTCTTTGCCCAAGGCTGCTGAAGAGGTACAGCTTGTCACGGATGCATTGAGCCGAGAGGTTCGCCGGGAGCTTTGGTCGGTATTGGATCAATACGATCCGCCGCTGATTGGGGTTGCAAGCCGGATCCTGCCAAATGGCCGCGCACTCTTCTTGAAGGTCGATGGGCGGCCGAACGATGTCTTTGCTCGCATGCCGCGAGCGCCGATTCAGATTGGGCAACAAGTCAGCTTCCGACTCGTCGATTCATTCGACTTCAAGCGCAACGAAGAGTCACAGTCGGCCATCCATCTGAAAGTGCTCGGTCCTGAGCGGCGGGGCATGAAGTGAGGCTGTACCTTTAAGATGATTTCACGGTCTACCGCGGTATACTTCTAACTTTCCGGCATGACCCCATGCGACCCCACAACCCGGGCCCTCGCGTACTGGCTTTTCACCAGAGCCGTGAAGACGGTCGGTTGGTGCGGCCGCAAGGCGTGGGAGCACCGCGAGGAGATCAGTCAGGCCACGCGCGTGGCGGCGAAGGCTGGTGTTGCTGCGGGTCGCGTGGCAGCGAAGGGCGCGCGCGTCGTGTACGAACATCGCGAACAGATCGCGCAGGCCACCGGCGGCGCGCTGCGTGGAGGCGCCACTGCCGCCCGACACTGCGCCGCGCCGTTCTCGGCCAGAAAGCAGATCGACGCCGAGTATCAGGCTGTTCGGCAGCAGGTGAACGCCTACAAGCGCCTGACCGATCGCAGGTATGAGGCCATTGCCACGGGTCGCGCCAAGCGCGAGACGCTGCTGGATGCGCTGCTGGTTGGTGGCCAAAGCCTGGCCGCGTATGGGCAGGGTGCCGCGGTTTCGCCAGCGGTACGTCGCGCATACGAGATGGCCTATCCCGGTCTTGCCAAGGTGCATGGTTTCAGCGAGCAGGTGCATCGACTGGATGCCGATCAGTTACCGGGGTTTGCCTCGGGCGTGAAGGGCAAGCTGTTCGAGCTGAAGCTTGTGCAGCAGTTGAACGACGGCCATCTACCCGACGGCTACCGGGCATTCCTGGCCGAGTCGGCCACGCAGCCGGGCTGGGATATCGGCTTTCATGGTCCCGACGCCAAGGTGGTCGAAGTGCTGCAGGCCAAAGCCACCGATTCGGTCAGCTATGTGCGCGATGCGCTGGTGCGCTATCCGAACATCGACGTGATCACCACCAAGGAGGTGGGGGCGCAGCTGGCCATGCAGGGATTGAGCGATCATGTGACCGGCAGCGACATCAGTGACGCGGCGCTGGAGCATGTTGTGCACAGCGCCATCGAGACGCAGACGATCCACATGCACTACATGCCTTCGCTGCTGGTGCTGGGTTTGATCGCGTACACGTCATTCAAGGGTCGCGGCTCGCTTGCAGAGCAGGGGCGTGTGTTTGGCGAGCGTGCCACGAAGAACTACGTGGCCTACCTCGTCGGCGGCGGCGCGGCCGTGTTGACGCAGACCTG
>RGCY01000167.1 GCA_009918865.1 Actinomycetota bacterium | reverse complement strand
CTGCACTCTGGGCTCAAAGCCCGAGGGCGACTTTCAAACCATGATTCACTCGCGCCATCGTGCTGCGTGATAGCGCTCCTAGGTCGCGAGTGATTTCTTCATGGAAGATTTCAACGACGTCGTCGCAAAGAACTGAACCGCGAAAAACCGTCTCCGTGAGTAACGGCACGACTGTCGCTATTTCGGGTTTCGAGCTCGTTGTTAGGCGCAAGGCAAGGACAGACGGCAAACGTTCATTTCGCGTGTTGTTCGAAACGACAAGGAAGAACTTTTCAGTACCAATCCCAGGCAGAGTTGCTCCGTACACACGCCCACGCACCGGGCGCTGACTGGACTTCACGCTTCGTCTGCCCAGGATGGTCGACGCCGGCGGGCGAACGCGTAACGCTCTTCAAGTTCAGTCTCGTACTGCCTTGCGAGTTCGTCATAACCTCTGGCGAGCGCTGCCTCACTGATTGAGCGCAGTCCGGCTCTAAAAATCGCTAGGAGCAGAGCCGACTCAGTTGCTGAACGCAAGTCAACTTCGAGTGCTGCGAATTCGGCCAGTGATTCGAGCATCTCCGGGGACTCACGAAGTAGCCGCAACGCATCTTCATCCGCACTAGACAAGGGAAGCGACGGACGGCGGCTCGCGCCTTCTCGAAGTCGAGTAGCCATGACGGCATTATGCAACACAATGTGCTGCATAAACAACCCTCTTGGCGCGATGCTAAATGAGGCCGCCGCAACTTCGCCCAGTCGTGCGGTTGGCCCTTCCCTTTGGTCATCAAGCCGCTGGACTCTCCTCGACGCATTCGGCTGCACCGTCACGGTCGGAGGAGTCGACATCAAGACGGGAGTCATCAGAGTGCTTTAACGCTTGTCGCTGTGTTGCTGGCGAACGCTCACTGGCGCGGCGAAGCCAACACGGTGCCAACGCCTGTCAGCAGCGATGGGCCGGCTTAGACACTCAGCGAACAGCCGCACACCCAGTCTCATGTGGGAACAATGGGCGCAGCGACACCTGCCACGTTTGGTTTCCAGAGCGCCAGCGTGATGCTTGGTTTAGTTTTGGCAGCAAAGCTATGAGTTTGCGGTTCTCTGCTGCAGAAAAATCAACACACGACATAGATTCCGCCAGCGGTTTTGCACCGAACCAAGGTCGCACGACTGAGAACTCATCTGCAGCCGCTGGTTGTGCAACATAAGACCAGCGTGGAGACACCCATCGTGTTGGCATCGACTTCGTTGGCACAAGCGTTCCGTGGAATGACTGAACTTTGCTTGCAAAGTCACTGGCTGCGCTGCGCGCTGCGGACTGTTCTTTGGTTAAACCAGGTCCGCTGAAGCCGACGGCGTAAATGGAGACAAGTGTTGAAGGGCCCTTCGCACTGCGCTGCGTGACAAAGTCCGTGTTGGGAACATCAGCCACCCAAGGCATGCCCCAATCGAATTTGGGATTCGTCACTTTCGCCGCATCGGCTGCGGCAAGAATCCGCGGAATACTCATGGTTGACGTCTTGCGCAGGATGTTCGGAGCGGCAGGACCGGGATAAACCGCGGTCATCACTGGTTGGTTGGCAAGGAGAGTGCCGTCGCTGTAGAGCACGGCGTCCGGGGTTCGCATCTGCGCCCACTGCCAAGGGACGAATCCACCGCTTTGGCTGATGCTCAGCACAACATATGGCTGAGTCGCTGCGTTGGCGGCCGAGATGCCGACTTGTGCCGGCGTTAGCAGAGCCGCTCCGAGGACGAACCACGCCGCGGCAATTCGCTTGGTTAGCCGTTTTCTCATGCCAAGACCTCCGTGCCGTGTGAGCTCATCGAAGAGTGCAGCCATGATCGCACCTGACCCAACCCTCTGACACTTATGTCCCCAGCGCAACAGTTCTTTCGTCTCAGGAGTTAGTCATCTGACACGGATTTGGGCAGTTTCAGCCCCATGTTCCTCCATCACCGCCTACCTTGCACATGACCCATCCCCCCACTTCATCTGTATGACGCACGCAACACACATGCCGCAACCGCCAGGAGGTAGTCATGCGACGCCTTGAAAATCGCATCGCACTCATCACTGGTGGAGCAAGCGGCATTGGCGCTGCAACTGCACACCGCGTTGCGAGCGAAGGTGCTCGGGTGATCATCACTGACATTCAAGATGACAAAGGTGCACACATCGTTGAGCAAGTGCGTGCAGCCGGCGGTGACATTGACTACCTATCCCACGATGTGGCCGATGAAAAAGCCTGGATTAGGGTCGTTCAACATATTGAACAAACCCATGGCCGCCTCGACATTCTCTTCAACAACGCAGGAATTGGTGAAGCCACAACGATTGAAGACACAACATGGGATATCTACCTTCACACAATTTCCATCACGCAACACAGCGTCTTTCTTGGGCTGCGCACATGTGCTGCACTCTTGAAGCGATCTGCCCATGCATCAGTCATTAACAACAGCAGCATCTTCGGAATTTGTGGCGGCTTCGGTGCATCACCGGGCTATCACTCAGCCAAGGGCGCAGTTCGCACTTTGACTAAGTCAGTTGCACTGGCCTGGGTGGCACACGGTATTCGAGTTAACTCCATTCACCCAGGATTTATTGACACACCAATTCTCGCTGGGGCGAAAGGGACACCCTTTGAGAACATGATGGTGTCGACAACTCCAATGGCTCGTTTGGGTCGCCCGGAAGAAATCGCCTCGGTCGTTGCGTT
>RGCY01000166.1 GCA_009918865.1 Actinomycetota bacterium | reverse complement strand
CAATGTGCACTGTCGAACGGGTTGGCAGTGAAGACTGAATGGCAAAGGTCCACCGCCGCTGCTCCAACTAAAGACAGCGACTGGGAGACGTTCAGCACTGACGCAAACCTGACTGTCACAGGTGTGTTGAACAACCGCTGGCTGCGTTCGAAGGTCACCTACACCGCTGGGCGAGGAGCACGGTCTATCTACTCGGCGAAACTTGCCGTGTCAGGCAGCGATTTGAAACCCATCAGCACGGTTGCGCCGAAGATCAGCTGCACAGCTAGCGACACATCCTGCGTTGGCTTGAACAGTAACAACGCAGTCCTGCGCGTGAACAGCATTGGCACGTGGTCGCTTGCCGGTGGAACCGACCTAACCATCACCTGGCAGTTCTCCGTGGATGGCACCGACGGAACCTGGGAAGACCAGACCGTTTCGGATTCAGATGGGAACCCCATGCAGGCGCCCTACCAATTCCCAATCGGGCAGCTAGTCAAAGGCAATTATCGAGTTTCTGTCACCTTGGCATCAATGGCCGGCAGTTTTGATCCGGTGACGGTGTACTCGAATGTGGTCACTTGGGCTACGTCCTAGTAACCAGTTTCGACTTCAGCTTCGCCTGAGACGCACTTGTGACCACTCCTTTCACGGCAGTCCGAAGTCACGCTCTCGCCTCAAAGCCCACGCATGTTCTCGTGGCGTGTTCCGGTGGTGGGGATTCGCTTGCACTCGCGTGGCTTGCGGCACAGGTGTTGCCCGACAATTCAACCAAGGTCAGCGCGGCGGCTGTGAATCATGGGCTGCAACCAGATTCGGATGCAGTAGCAGCTGAAGCCATGCGCACGTGTGCGTCCTTTGGAATCAGCCACACTCAAGTTCTTCACGTGACGGTCACGCCCACCGGCGAAGGTGTTGAGGCAGCAGCGCGTCGCGTTCGTCGAGACGCGCTGATTGCACATGCAGAATCAATTGGGGCGGATGAGATTTGGCTTGGGCACACGTTGGATGACCAAGCCGAAACGGTGCTGATTGGCCTCACCCACGGTTCGGGTGCTCGCTCCCTTGCTGGGATGGCGATGGTGGAAGGAATATGGGTTCGCCCACTTTTGCATTGCCGCAGAACCGATGTGCACGCTGTGCTTCCGCCAGATGTACAGCCGTGGCACGACCCTCACAACCACGACCCACGTTTTCTGCGAGCACGTGTGCGCCATGAACTGCTACCCGTCATCACAGATGTCCTCGGTGATCGGGCGGTGGTCAGTTTGGCTCGGTCAGCCGAGTTGCTCGCACGCGATAACGAGGCACTCGATGAAATCGCACATGATGTTTGGGATAGCGCAGTTCGCCGGACAAATGCATCCGTTGAACTAGACATCACGTTGTGCACAGGACTCGCGCCAGCAGTGCTGACCAGGGTGCTGCGAGCAGCGTGTTTGGCCGCAGGCGTGATAGCCAGAGACTTGACGATGAGTCATTTGGACAGTCTGGGAAGGCTTGTGCATGACAAAGCCATACGTGGACCAATCGCACTACCCGGCCGTGTCGCCGCGCATCGCGAGCATGAAAGGCTTGTGCTCCTGCCGCAGTCGCCATCGTCGACAGAAGTTGATGTCGAAAGTTGACGTGGTAGCACCATGGAAGAGTCGAACCACAACAGGGAGTGACCGATGAGAGCAGATGACGCACACGCCGACCTTGCACATGTGCTCCTCACTCAAGAACAGATTGCGCAGCGAGTGCAGGAACTTGCTCAAAGTGTCGACGAAGATTACAAAGATGACGATGTCTTGCTGGTCGGCGTCCTCAAGGGCGCAGTCATGCTGATGGCCGATTTGGCGCGTGCGATGAGCAAGCCAGTTCAGATGGACTGGATGGCAGTGTCAAGTTACGGCTCAGGCACGCGCTCAAGTGGTGTGGTGCGCATCTTGAAAGACCTAGACATCGACATCGCGGGGCGCAATGTGCTCATCGTTGAAGACATCTTGGATTCTGGATTGACACTCTCGTGGCTCATTGGCAACTTGCGTAGCCGAGGTGCAAAGAGTGTGGAAGTGCTGTGTCTGCTGCGCAAGCCATCAGCCGTCAAAATCGATGTCCCTGTGCGCTATCTGGGTTTCGATATTCCGAATGAGTTCGTTGTGGGGTACGGCTTGGACTACTCAGAGAACTACCGCACCCTGACCTGTGTGGCGGCGCTTTCCCCCCACATTTACCAGGCCTAGAGCATTCCACCTGCTCCCCACTCGCCCGTGCCCACAGCCGGGAATACTCTTGTCACCGGCGGTGCTGTTATGTATGCCGCACTAATGAAGGGAGCCGGGCTGCACGCCTGGGAGACACTGTGAAGCGACTGTTTCGTGGCCCAATGGGTTGGGTGCTGCTCATCGTTTTGGCAATCGTGACGTTAACGAATGTCATCTCAAGTGTGGGTGGCCCGAAGAAGGTTGAGACCTGGCAAATCGTTCGCGAAGTTGAGCAAGGTCGTGCCAAGCACTTGGTGCTTGTTGACGGAGACCAAACTTTGTCGATTAAGCGCACGGACGGCTCAACCTGGACGGCACAGTTCGCTGATGGTCAGCAGAAATCTTTATTGGACCTCGCGGCCAAGGAACAGGCTGATGGCAATCTGCCTGAGGGCTGGAATGCAGTGCGGCCCCGCCAAAGTCTGCTGGTCTCGCTCTTAATTTCATTCCTACCCATCTTGCTGATGGTGCTGTTGCTGTTCTTCTTCATGAATCAGATG
>RGCY01000165.1 GCA_009918865.1 Actinomycetota bacterium | reverse complement strand
CTGGGCGGACTTTCGATCCAGCCGGGCCTTGTCCTGCTGCCGGTGATGCTGGTTGCCTTTGCGCGATGGCGCAATCTGCCTGCGACAGCGGGCATGATGGTCGCCGCCGCCGCTCTGGCGATCCAGCCTGACCGGGCCATGGCCGGGATGCTGGCGGCCGGCCTGGCGGTCCTGGCGATGCTGCGGCTTGACCGGTCGGTCTTCTTGGCGCTGGGCGCCAGCCTCGCCGGGTTCGCCGTGACCCTGGGCCGCGCGGACAGGCTGCCGGCGGCGGCCCATGTCGAGGGGGTCCTCTATTCGTCCTTCGAGGTTCACCTGCTGGCCGGGCTGGCGGTGATCCTCGGCCTGGCCCTGCTGCTGGTTCCGGCCATGGTCGGCTGGGTCGCGAGTGGACGAGCCCACCGGGAACTGGGTTGGCAATGTCGGCGCTGGTTGATGAATCGCGCGTGCCTGTGGGGGCGCTACCTGAACGCAGTGCACTCGTTCCGCTGCTTGCTGGAATGGCGGTCGTGGACACGTTAGAAAACCACGGTCTGCGTGCACATCTGAAGTGGCCCAATGATGTGCTGGTCAATGGTCGCAAAGTTGCAGGAGTGTTGTGCCGGGCGATTGATTCGCGCGTCATTGTTGGCATTGGCGTGAATACTTCGTTGCGCGAAGTAGACCTCCCGGTCCCCACCGCGGGTTCAATGTCAATGTTTGGCGTAGATGTAGGTGCGCGTGACCTTCTGACTGATCTGCTGAAAAGTCTGACTGCACGACTTAAACAGTGGCGAGAACATGGGGATGAAGATTTGCTTGCGGATTATCGCGATATGTGCACGAGCATCGGCATGCGAGTGCGAGTGCATATGGCAGCATCTGAATTCACGGCCGATGCAGTGGGTGTAGATGACCACGGTGCGTTGGTCGTGGTGCGTGACGGGGAGGCAATAACAGTCAGCGCAGGTGATGTCATCCATCTACGCGAAGATGCTTAACGCGTACGTTGTTCAGGTGTAAGTCCAGACACACACATCAGGTGGCAGTGCGTCCGCCACAGGGGTGCTAGCGATGATGACCTCCCCGGCGGGTAGCGGCACTGCGTTCTCTCCCATGTTGACGGTGCAGCGCACACGCACGGCATCGGCGGTGTCGCGAGTGAAAGTGAGCACGCCGTCATGGGCGGTCACATCGGTGGTGCTACCCACGAACCGGACGGCATGCCGGGCAGCAATCGCAGCGCGCGTGAAAGCAAGACATGAGTGTGCGTCGAGTTCTTGGCGCTCCACACTCCATCGACCCCACCAGGCTGGTTGGGGTAGCCATGTTTTCTCGCCCACATTGAATCCAAAGGTTGCGCCGTCTTCAGTCCACGGAAGTGGGACCCGACATCCATCCCGACCGGTTGTGCCCCCAGCGGTGCGATGCCAGACGGGGTCATCGCGATAGTCATCCGCAATCTCGAGCACTTCGGGCAGACCAAGTTCGCCGCCTGCGTAAAGGTAGAACGAGCCGGGTAGTGCCAGAGACATCAACAGTGCCGCGCGACTGCGTGCGGTGCCGCGTTCCAACTCAGCATCTGTGAGTGCGCGCGCTGGAACGTGGTCAAGAATCGTGATGTTCTCTTCGGGTTGCCTCAACGGCGCACCTGAGAACCGTGACACCACTCGTGCGATGTCGTGGTTTTCGAGCAGCCATGTGGTTGGTGCGCCGATGGAGTCATTGTGAAACAACGGCCATGTGATGGCATCGACGAAGGATGTGGCATCCCATGGGCTGGTCAAAGAACTGAAGTTAAATGCCATGTGCAATTCATCGGGGCGCAGATAGCGTGCAAGTCGGTCCGGAAATCCCAGAATCGCTTCGGCGACCAACACTCGGTCGTCGTACTCATCGGCAATGCTGCGCCAGCGGCGAAAGATGTCGTGCACACCATCTTGGTCCCAGTGCGGATGCGGCCACGAATCATCGGGTTCTGGATAACCAGGGGCTTTCACCATGCCGGTTGCAACATCGATGCGCAAGCCATCAACGCCGCGGTCAAACCAGTGCCGAATGATGTCGTCGAATTCTGCGCGCACGTCATCGCAGTCCCAGTTCAGATCGGGTTGCGATGGATCGAATAGATGCAGATACCACCAGCCGCTGGCTGTTCCATCTGCGTTGGAAAGTTCAGTCCACGCGGGTCCAGAAAACACTGATTGCCATTGGTTTGGCGGCTCGTGGCCACCGTCGCCGCGACCGCGGACGCAGTGAAAGCGACGCCATGGCTCACTTCCTGCAGGAGAACTCAGGGCTTCTCGAAACCACACATGTTCAGAGGAACAGTGGTTAGGAACGATGTCCATGATGACGCGAATGCCGGCACTGTGACAGGCGTTCACAAACGCATCAAAATCTGCTTCGCTGCCAAATCTTGGGTCAATGCGCCGGTAGTCGGCGACGTCGTAACCGCCATCGCGCATAGGTGAGAGATAACACGGGTTCAACCAGACCGCGTCGATGCCGAGTTTGCGCAGGTAGTCAATGCGACTCGTGATGCCGGCGAGGTCGCCTTCGCCATCGTCATTTGAGTCGGCAAAGGAGCGTGGATAAATCTGGTAGACGACCGCGTCGCGCCACCATTGCTGATTCAACGCCGCATTCATGTGACTGCACTAAACACATAACGACGGTAGGCCCAGAAGCGAAAGGCTGTGCCGACGGCCACGCTGAGAACGTTGGCGGTGTTGTCTGCAAGTGGTGTGTGCAGGTCGAGCACGTAGTTGCTGAATGCCA
>RGCY01000164.1 GCA_009918865.1 Actinomycetota bacterium | reverse complement strand
GCACCGGCACCGCCGCGGTTCGTAAAACGCTCGTAACTGGTTGGCAAAAGTACCTCAACTCCTTGCCGCAGCCACCATCATCGCTATCGACGCCGCATGCTCGTCAGACATATCGCACATCCCAGATGATGCTGGCCGCGAGTGAAGACAAAACCAACCCGGGTGCCTTCATTGCTTCGCCGTCATCGCCCTGGGCATGGGGTAAGCCCGGTGGTGGAACCACGGGCTATCACAGCGTCTGGGGTCGCGACTCCTACCAAATTGCGACAGCGATGCTCGCAATGGGAGATAAGGCCGCGGCCACTCGAATTGCCAGGCACTTGCTCGATGTGCAATCCAAGAGTGATGGTGGCGCGTGGCAATACACGACCGTTGACGGAACCCCCGGAGCATCGGGTGTGCAACTCGACCAAGTTGCATTTCCGATTGTTCTGGCTTGGCAGTTGGGCCTTTCGACTTCTAGCATCTGGCCGGAGGTGCAGGCAGCCGCGGATTACTTGCTCACCTGGAAGAACACATCCGCTGGGCTGACTTCCCCTGCCACCGGCCAGGAACGTTGGGAAGAAAAGCCTGGCTACTCCCCTTCCACCATCGCTGCACAAATTGCTGGACTGGTGTGTGCAAGTGACATTGCCAAGCGCCAGGGTGACACTGCTCGCGCCAAGTCTTATTTGGACACCGCGAAGTCATGGGCTGCATCAGTAAAGACCTGGACTCTCACAACATCCGGCTCACTCAGCGACAAGCCTTACTTCATGCGCATCTCACGCACTGGCGATCCCAATGCAGGCACCCTGCTCGACACTGGCAATGGCGGACCGACAGTCGATGAGCGCACTGTCGTGGATGCTGGATTCCTTGAACTTGTTCGGCTGGGCATCCTGCCTGCGAGTGATCCGGACGTACAGAACACCTTGAGCATCATTGACTCCAACATCTCGGTTCAACTCGGGGGCCACACCTACTACTACCGCTACAACCATGATGGCTACGGCGAGAACTCCTCCGGCGGACCGTGGATGATGAACATTGGCGGCAGTGGACGCCTGTGGCCGCTACTCAGTGGTGAGCGTGGGGAGTACAACCTGCTGCTCGGCACATCTGCAGCGCCGCAACTGGCTGCCATGGTTGCAGCAGCCAACAACACCGGACTGATTGCTGAGCAAATCTGGGACACCCAAGCGCCTGCGAAGATTGCGCAGCAGGGTCAGCCCGCGCCGAAATATCAAGCAGGTCGCGGCACAATGTCCGCAACGCCTCTGGCGTGGTCGCATGCCCAGTTCATCCGGCTCGCGTGGTCAATCAAGGCAGGTGCACCTGTGGAAATGCCATCCATCGTGCGCTGCACCTTCACAGCCACGTGCCCGAACTAGGGCAGATGTCGCGTTGTCGCTGCCATGGACGAAAGTCGAAGTCACTGCAGATGTGTAAAGCCAAAGGCGGCAGAACGAGGTGGCTCCCCCATCTGGACTCGAACCAGAAACCTGCCGATTAACAGTCGGCTGCTCTGCCAATTGAGCTATAGGGGAAAGAGCGACGGAAGACTACCAACCGGCACTGATGTGCCGTTGCGAGCCTGCCTCACAAACCTAAGTCTGCCCGTAGTTCCGCGAGCACCGCATCGGCTGCAGCGCGAAGAGCCGGGTTATCGGCAGCCACGCCATCATCAAAGACCACTGCCCACCGCACTGGCCCTGCTCCCACCGCACGCCGGGCGATGAACCTTGCCCCTAGACCATCTGCGAGCACCCGATGACACTCCCACACCACCGTTGATGTCACTCGCTCGCGCAGAACGACCGGCACCATGCCAGGTTCATTGAGTTCGAGAGAGATGCGAAGTTGCTGACCATCCACATCCACGACAGCAACGAGCATCGGGTCTTCCCACGATGCGTGTGCCACGTGGTCCCACGCCACATTCAGCGGCGCATCGCCGCTGAGCGCAACGTGCAATCCGGTGGTTGTCAACGCCACATGCCCCCGGCCACGAGCGAGCACTGCCGCCGCGAGCACTCGCTCAGACCGCGCAATCTGCATCGCTGCTCGAACGGCGGCAGGCAATTTCGGCGAACGCCAAGAAAGCAGTCCCATCACGTCACCCTTGTCCAGAAACTATGTCTCGCAACTGCCGACGGTAGCCCTCCAATGCAGACAACTGTGTCATCACTTCCTGCATCGGCTCCCCATCAGCGTCATCTCCTTGTGATTGCAGTCGCTGCAACTTTCCGCGTAGTGCATCGATTTGCCGCGCAGTGTCGTGCTCCAGCAAACGCGCAACCACGCTCGTGGCATACCACGCAGTCACATCCACAACTGGCAACGGACGAGTCGCCAACTCACGCACAAAACTGCGCACGGTGTCATCCGCACTCGCGGCAAGCACGGCATCTAGCCACTGTTCTTCTGTCCACTCCTGCGCCACCATGGTTGAGGGACGTCCCGCTGCGTCAATTGCCTGATGCACCGCAGCAAAACCTTCCCAAGTGAACGCACTTGCCTCCACCGACTCGTACCACTGCGCGACCAACTGCGGATGCTGAAGCACACAGCCCAAGGCTTCACGTTGCACAGAAATGGTTCGGTCGTCTCGCGAAGGTCGCCCGTACGACGGTGCCACCTCAACGCTCGGTGCTGACCCGTCGGCTTGGGATGGCACCGTCGCGCCATCCTTCGGCTCAGTTCCGCGTGCTGCGGATGAACCCACTTCCACATCACCGCTGTTGCCATCACCGCTGCCGTCCGCCGTACGTGTGGCAGTGCGCACTGCCA
>RGCY01000163.1 GCA_009918865.1 Actinomycetota bacterium | reverse complement strand
ATGTCGGTTGGTCTCGCTGGCCTCGTTGTGTTGTCTCTGCTCGCGGCATGCGGTGGTTCCACGAAGACTGCGAAACCTGGTCGCGTTGTACCGCCTCCGGTGTACTCGCCCATTTCGGGTCGAGAAGTCACAAGCCCAGACCAGCGCGTGCTTGTCATCAAGGTGGAAAACACCGCAGCGGCGCGTCCGCAGGTGGGTTTGTCGTCGGCAGACATGGTGTTTGTTGAAGAAGTTGAAGGCGGCATAACGCGTTTGGCTGCAGTCTTTTCATCGCAACGACCCGACATCGTTGGTCCCGTGCGTAGCGCTCGCATCACAGACCCACAGCTCGTCGCACAGTTTGGCAAGGTGGCGTTTGTGTACTCCGGTGCCCAGGCCCGGATGGCTCCGGTGCTCGCAGCGGCGAACTTGATTCAAGTTAAAGAGCGACGCAACGATGCCTGGACTCGCTCCACTTTGCGTGGCGCCCCACACAATCTTTATGGGCATCCAACAGCACTTCTTGACCAAGCCGGCGAAGGTGTATCTGTTGCCAGTTCCATGAATCGCAGGTTTTCCGACGCCATTCCGGTCGGTGGAACGGCAATCCTTGCCATGAAAGCGGCGTATCCAGCAGAGTCGATGGTTGTGCAGTGGGATGCGCCGACCAAGCAATGGCGCATCACCTCTGGCCGCGATGTCATCACTGATGGCACCGCCGCGGTTGCAACGGATCCCACATCGGAAGGTTCACCTGTGAGACCGGCTGACGTTCTCGTGCAGTACGTCATCCAACGGCCATCGCAGTTTCACGACCGTCACGGTGGTGTCACTCCGTTCGCCCAGACGATTGGCACAGGCACCGGGTTGCTCTTACGCGATGGGCAGATGTGGAACGTGAAGTGGAGTCGGGCCACAGAGGCAGACCCCACAGTGTGGAGCGATGCCACCACCGGAGCGCCTGTCTCGTTCAAGCGTGGCACCATCTGGAACTTGCTCGTGCCCAATGACCGGCCAGTGCAGATCACCAAGCCTGTTCTGGCTGCCGCATCTGGCTCTGCAAGCCCAAGCACTCAGCAATAAACTCCCCACTACCGGGTAGCAGCGCAAGCCCTGTGTGGGTTTGCCTAGCGCGCCCCCGAAATCGAATCCCAGCGACAGGAGCCTTTCGTGTCTAACGAGCGTGCCACAGGAACCACCCGCGTCAAGCGCGGCATGGCCGAGATGCTCAAGGGTGGCGTCATCATGGACGTGGTCACCCCCGATCAAGCCAAAATCGCTGAGGACGCAGGTGCCGTCGCAGTGATGGCACTTGAGCGCGTGCCGGCCGATATCCGCGCCCAAGGTGGTGTGGCTCGCATGAGCGACCCGGACCTCATCAATGGCATCAAGGCCGCCGTGAGTATTCCGGTGATGGCGAAGGCGCGCATCGGGCATTTCGTCGAAGCACAAGTTCTCGAAGCTCTCGCTGTTGACTACATCGACGAATCTGAAGTCTTGACCCCAGCGGACTACACGCACCACATCGACAAATGGCAGTTCACTGTGCCGTTCGTATGCGGTGCCACGAACCTGGGTGAAGCGCTGCGCCGCATCACCGAAGGTGCAGCCATGATTCGCTCGAAGGGTGAAGCAGGAACAGGTGATGTGTCCAATGCTGTTACTCACATGCGCACCATCCGTGGCGAGATTGCCGCACTAAGCGCGCTGTCCAAGGACGAGTTGTATTCGGCGGCCAAGGAGCATCGCGCGCCGTACGAGTTGATTGCTGAAGTTGCCGAACTTGGCAAGTTGCCTGTGGTGTTGTTCACGGCCGGAGGCATCGCCACCCCGGCTGATGCTGCATTGATGATGCAACTTGGTGCTGACGGTGTGTTCGTGGGGTCAGGAATCTTCAAGTCAGGTGACCCAGCCAAGCGCGCGAAAGCAATTGTCGAAGCCACGGCGAACTACCAAGACGCAGATGTGATTGCGCGAGTCAGTGCTGGTCTCGGCGAAGCGATGGTGGGCATCAATGTTGATGACATTCCCGTGCCTCACCGGCTTGCCGAGCGCGGCTGGTAACGCGAGGAGCCATGAACCGCCGACCCATCGTCGGCGTGCTCGCACTTCAAGGCGATGTGCGTGAGCACGCGCGTGCCCTCGTCGCATGTGATGTTGATGTCGCAGAGGTGCGGACCCCTGCTCAGTTCGATGGTGTGGACGCACTCGTCTTGCCCGGTGGTGAATCCACCACGATGTCGAAGTTGCTTGCATTTCAAGGCTTACTCGCGCCGCTACAAGAGCGCATATCTGGGGGAATGCCCGTTTATGGCTCATGCGCCGGAATGATTTTGCTTGCCAGCACGATTCTCGATGGTCGAACTGACCAAGTGGCACTTGGTGCAATTGACATGGTGGTGCGGCGAAACGCTTTTGGCGCACAAGTCGATTCCTTTGAGGCCGACATCGACGTCACAGGATGCGGCCCGGAAACCCTGCGCGCAGTGTTCATTCGCGCACCGTGGGTGGAATCAGTGGGGGAGCAGGTAGAAGTCCTGAGCCGGGTCGTCACGCCAACTGGCGCGGATAGAATTGTGGCTGTCCGTCAGGGCGCCGCGATGGCGACGTCTTTCCACCCAGAACTCACACATGATGTTCGGGTGCACGCACTGTTTGTCGAGATGGTGAGGCAGCACGTATGAGTGGTCACTCAAAATGGGCGACAACGAAACACAAGAAGGCGGCGCTGGACGCCAAGCGTGGCAAGTTGTTCGCCAAACTCATCAAGAACATTGAAGTAGCGTGTCGAAACGGTGGCGCGGACCCGGCTGGTAACCCGACGTTGTTTGATGCAATCCAA
>RGCY01000162.1 GCA_009918865.1 Actinomycetota bacterium | reverse complement strand
TGGCTGGAGGTGCGCTAGCGACAGCAGGCGGTTCGGATGCAATTTCCAAGATTGGCGATCTAAATGTTGCTGCTCTGCGTGGTCCCGGACTGTTGGCGGCCCTGTATGGCATCGTCATGATGATCGCAACATTCGTTGCCCGCGCGCCAATTGCGAGCGCGCGGCTGGTGCTGCTGACGCTTCAGAGCATGATGACGCTAGCAACTGGCACTGGCATCGGGGCCGCGGTCGCGTCTTCTAGATCTGTTGTTCAAGGGTTGGTTGGTGGAGTGGCTCTGGCCATCTTGGCGGCTCCAATTGGAATGCTGTTGACGCCAAGATCGCATGAGTTTTACCGATAGGTGGCATTCTGAGTTGCCATGAACGAAGTGCCGAGTCGTCGTGCGGAATGTAAGCTCCTGCGCCCGTGGGGGGGCATGAATGTCAAGGCTTTTCAAGTGTCTCAATGCAAGCAACCCGGCGCGCTTTTCTCTGTTCTTACTGCTAGGGGGAGTCGCTCTAGTCACGTTGATTCTTGGCGCGCAGTCTGCTCTCATTGACAACCTGGGTCTGGCATCGTTGCTTAGGTTCGCAATAGCGCTGTTGGCGGCGGGAGCGGCTCTTGCGCCGATCTGGTTCCTAAGTCGGCGTAGTGCCTCCAGGTGGTTCAACCTTTAAGAACTGCCGAGTTGGTCCTGTAAGAACTGCCGGATTGGCACCTTGCACCACTCGCCAAGGTTGTGAGGTCGACACGCCGAGCCAACCGTGCGCATGCGCCTGTTGTCTCGCAGTTAACTCGTTCTAGTATTCCGTCGCTCAGACTCGGCGCAAGTTTCAGTGAGCGTCGTGTTCTGAGGTCAATCGGCATTTTGCCAATCTAAGGAGAACTCAATGCGATTCACTAGCACTGCGCGGCGTGCCGCGTTCGTTGCAGGCGTTGTCACTGCAGTTGTTGCGCTCGTCGCACCAACGGCACAAGCGGTAACTCCTGCAGCCGCGACCGCAGTCACCAAGACCACATTGACCCAATACGACTCATACGACAGCACCTCCCGTTACGGCGCGACCAACAAGCGCACCATTTCGGGCACTGCGTCGGGTTTGTCGGGTAGCACCGTTGACATTGTTTGTCTCAACGTCAGCACTGGTCAAATCGACCGGACCCTGCAGCGCGGTGTCACCGTCACTGCCGGCAAGTGGTCCACTGACATGTGGACCAATGACATTTCCGGCTACCGCTGCCGCGTCGTCGCAGTTGAAACTGGCGTATCGCCAGCCGGTGAAACTGATGCCGCCCGTCTGACCTGGGGTAAGGCATTCAAGTCCCTCGCACCGTTCTACCAGGTGTTTGAGCGTTACGACAATTACTACGTCACTGGCGGTTCGCCGTTGAAGTACATCAACTTCTCGAGCTACCTCTACAGCGCAACCCCCAGTTCCGAAATCACCATGTATGGCACGGATCAGGGCGGCATCTATCGATTCCAGCCTCGTGACGGTGCAGGCAACAAAAACTATGGACCGTTTGGTGCTTACTACGGCAGCAGCACCTTGAACTCGACTTACAGGTTGGGCACTGTGAACCGCACTTCGGGTAACACTGCAGGTCTGTTGGTGGACAACGTTCAGGCCTTTACCAACTACACGATGAGCGGTTCCGACGACAACTATGGTCCTGCCGCTAGCGTCCAGACCTCATACAAGGTTGATGCAAAGACCGGCGCCATCACTGTGACTGACGTCATGCCATTGTTCAAGTGCACTAAGGGCGTTGCAGGCACGTTCTACGACGGTGCCTCTTCTTGCCCTGACTACAAGACGACCAAACTCAACGTAAATTGGACCCAGGTCAAGACCGTGAACGCTGCGGGTAACACCATCAAGGTCGTTAACACATTCGCCAGCTTGGACAAGAAGGCCCACACTGTGCGATTGATCTGGAACGACCGTTTCATCAACAGCGCGGGCTACCGCTACGGAACCTCTGGTGCGTTCTCAGCACTGGGTAGCGGTTTCAGCACTGACGAAAAGACCAACGTGACGGGCTACGCGGTGAAGAGCGATGGCACCAAGCCCAGTGCATTCGACAACGCAATCGGTCAGGTTGTGTTTAGTGCCAAGGGCACCACGTGGGGTCAGAGCGGCTTCAGCGGTGTGGACATGTACGCAATGTTCACTGTGGCTGTGAAGGCTGGCGGTGCGGGCAGCATCAGCGCCGCCTACACCATCGTCACCGATGACTCCAAGGCGGCGACTCAGATCGGTAATGCTCTGAAGTAAGTCGCCTGTTGATCTGTGGCCCGGGGCCTGCGCACATGTGGCAGCCCCGGGCCACAGTCATGTAATGAGGAGGATGTGTCACGCCAAACTTTTTTCGCGACCTGCCTGAACGCGCCCAATGTTCGTGTCATCAAACTGCGGCTAAGCGTACGAATCGTCAAAATGCCCGTTTTGGATATGCGAGTCTGGGTTTCTTTTGACCCCCAGTTGTGGAATGCTCCCGCGCAGTGAGCGGGGCCATGGACACCGCTCAGCGACCCAGAAGGGACATCAATGAAGCGGTCACTCAAGGCGGCGATTGCCGTCACCGCCGTTGGTCTGCTGCTCGCCGGTTGCGGCGGAGGCGGTTCCAGCAAGCTCATCATCTCCTCCGACCTTCCGCTGCAGGGCTCGGCGAAGGACGCAAACGACTCAACGAACAACGCTCTAAAGCTCTACCTCGAGCAGATTGGTTACAAGGTTGGCAAATACGACCTTGAGTTCCAGTCCTACGACAACGCCACCGCGGCAAAGGGCTCATGGGATGACGCGCAGTGCGCCGCTAACGCGCAGAAGCACGTTGCCAACAAAAACGAAGTTGCCGTCATGGGCACCTACAACTCCGGCTGCGCCAAAATCATCG
>RGCY01000161.1 GCA_009918865.1 Actinomycetota bacterium | reverse complement strand
AGGGGTCGCCGTGGGCACCACGAATCCGCGCACGCCTTCATCCGTACGAGCCCAAACAATCGCCACATCGGCAACATGACCGTTCGTGATCCACATCTTCGTGCCGTTCAACACCCAGTCATCACCATCGCGCGACGCGAAAGTTGTCATGCTCGCAGGGTCAGACCCGGCATCCGGCTCACTCAAACCAAAGCAACCAATCGCTTCGCCACGCGCCATCGCTGGCAGCCACTGTTGTTTCTGTTCCTCTGAACCAAATGCGTGGATGGCAAACATCGCTAGCGAACCCTGAACGCTCACCAATGAGCGAATTCCCGAGTCCGCGGCCTCCAGTTCCAAGCATGCAAGGCCGTAACTTGTTGCATCTAAACCAGCGCAGCCGTAACCATCAAGATGCATGCCGAGCAACCCCACGGAACCAAAAAGTTTCGCCAACTCCCGCACGGGCACTTCGCCGGCTTCATACCAATTCATCAAATTCGGCCGCACATGCTCAGCCAAAACCTCGCGCGTGGTGTCAACAATCGCGCGCTGCTCAGCGCTGAGCATGGAGTCTGCGTCAATCAAAGACAACGGGTGGCGAGCCATATGGTCAGCCTAGTTAGCCACCACGGTTCAAGGCAGTGTTGATGAAACTCGCAACGCGTGAGGGTTTGCGCGTCAGGCGTTCTTCTGTGTCAGCCCAACTCATCGCCTTCAACCCAGCGGTCACACCCAACCAACGCAGAGGCTCTGGTTCCCAGCGTGGGCTGTGGTGGCCAACCCACGGCAAATCTGAGAGTGCAGTGCGCCGACCCGTGATGAGTTCAGCCAAAACCCGACCACCCGTGAATGACATCGTGACTCCGTCACCGAGATAGCCACCACTCCAGGCGAATCCGCGCTGCGCGTCGTACCCCATCGAGACGGTCCAATCGCGCGGCACTGCCAGTGCACCACCCCAGGTGTGGGTGATGGCCACATCGCGCAACACGGGGAACAAATCAATCAGGATGCGATGGATTGCTGCATGCACAGATGGCACCTGTTCGTGCTTGGCATCGCAGTTGGAACCAAAGTGATACGGCGCACCACGACCACCAAAAGCAATCCGGTCATCTGAAGTGCGCTGCCCGTAGGTCACCAAGTGACGATGGTCGGCGAAGGTCAAACCCGGCAGGATGCCAACTGAATCCAAAACATCCGCAGGTAAAGGCGCGGTGGCAATCATGAGCGAAAACACTGGCGCGAAAGTTCTGCGCCCATCCGGAAGTGAGTTGGTGTAACCCTCTGTCGCACGCACCACGACTCGGGTTTTCACCTCACCATGCTCGGTGAGAACGCGGCCATCACCATGTGAAAACACGCGTGTGCCTTCCACGATGCTCACCCCGCGTTGAGCCACCACTCGCGCTAAACCCGTGACAAGTTTCGCCGGCTGCACACTTGCGCAATGTGGGGTGAACGTTGCGCCGAGCATTTGATCCATCTGCGCAAACTTCGCAGCCGAAAGCGCCGGCAGCCACTGGGTGTCTGTGTCACCCCAGTGGCGCGCATGCGCAATGTCGTCTCGTGCACGCTGTTCCTGCACCGGGGTGCGAGCGGCAATCAACGTTCCAGAGCGCTGGTAATCACACGCAATCCCCAGTGATTCAGCCACATCACCAAGGTCACGCACCATCGTTCGCATCACGGCTGCAGCGTTGATTGCCGCATCGCGATTGCCTCCTGCGAGTTCCGCAACTCGCTCAAGAGACATCGGCATTAACGCGGAAACCCAGCCGCCATTTCGCGACGAAGCACCAAATCCCACGCGCTTACTCTCAATAACCACAACATCGAGCGACGGCTCAAGTTCTTTCAGCCACAGAGCCGTCCACAAACCGGTGTACCCACCGCCGATGATGACCACATCTGCTCGCGCCGGCAGCGACTGCAAGTCAGGAAATGTTGGCCAGTCAACCCCGTCATGCCACACGGGGTGTCGAGCTGCAGTGAGCGTCATGGTCGCCAATGCCGAATGTGCTCAGGTGTGGGCACCTGAACATGGTCACCAGGAATCGGTTCGCCGAACTGAGAGTGAATTGGTAGCACTCCAGACCAGCGCTGTGGGTCGTTGTCTTCCGCGTCATCTGCGCCAAAGTCACGAGACTTCATGCTCATCTCCGTCAGCGGCACACGCACGACCGTGGTGGCCTTGAGTTCCTGAGCCTGTAGTGGACGAAATGTTGACCCATGTTCGGGAAACAGGTGCTCGCTAAGCCTCTCGAGCACTCGCTCTTTTTCTTCCTCAGCAACCACGTCAGCGCGACCAAACACAATGACACAGCGGTAGTTCATGCTTGAATTGAACGAAGAGTTAGCCACCACAAGGCCATCGAGCATCGTGACTGTGACGCACACCGGCGCACCCGCCGCCAGCGCGCGGAACAGTTGCGATGAGGTTGCGCCGTGCAAGATGATGGCATCGTCGCCATCCACGCCATACGCGACCGGAATCACGCGCGGCTGACCCTCTGCATCCACCACACCAACATGCGCGACTCGACCAGCGCGCAGCACATCCAGCATCACTGCGCGGTCAGTCACCTGTCGTTCTGGCATGCGCCGCACCTGCGTGCGGGGGATGCGCGCGTTCATCAGGGCACCGAGTGCGAAATCAGAGCACAGACTGCGCGCGAGTCAGCACATCGTGAAGGATTTGACGAATCTCCTCAATGTTCTGTCGCGTCAGAATCAGTGGCGGCGCCAACTGCACAACCGGGTCGCCGCGGTCATCTGCACGGCAGTAAAGACCCGCATCGAACAATGCCTTTGAAAGGAAGCCCCGAAGAAGTTTCTCGGATTCTTCGGCGTTGAATGTCTCGCGCGTGGCTTTGTCTTTCACGAGTTCGATGCCGTAGAAGAACCCGGCACCGCGCACATTGCCCA
>RGCY01000017.1 GCA_009918865.1 Actinomycetota bacterium | reverse complement strand
CCATCGTGGAGTGGCGCCCTAGGTTTTGGGCGTCCGGGTTGGCACATTGAATGCGTCGCCATTGCGTTGCGGCATCTGCAAGCGCCGTTGACGGTGCAGGGCGGTGGTCGCGACTTGCTGTTCCCACATCACGACATGTGTAATGCGCAAGTAAAGGCACTTACCGGGCAGTCGCTAGCGCAGGCCTATGTTCACGCTGGCCTCATCGGTTATCAAGGTGAGAAGATGAGTAAGAGTCTCGGAAATCTTGTCTTGGTTTCCCAATTGCGAGCCAACGGAGTTTCCATGTCCGCATTGCGCTTAGCGCTCGCGGAAGGGCACTACCGCGACGACCGTGAGTGGACGCAGGCTGTACTTGAACGCGGCGAGACGCGACTTGCGCTTTGGACCGCGCATGCCGAGGTCGCCGTGGATTCAATATTGGCCGATGTTCGAACAGCGCTGCGCAATGACTTAGACACCGACACAGCGATGCAGATTATCGATCAGCGATGCCGGGAATCTGATTCTCGAACGGTGGTCGGTGAAGTGTTGCTGCGCGATTTAGCTGATTCTTTGTTCGGAGTTCAGATTTAGCCTGAGGTGTGGACGTTCTAGTTCGGACTTTCGAGATGCCCACCAAACGCTTTGCGCATGGCGCTGAGCACCTTGTTCGCAGTGTCGTCATTGCCTCGTGATGCAAACCGTGAGAACAGCGCTGATGCCAGCACTGGCACCGGCACCCCGATGTCAACTGCCGCATCGACAGTCCATCGACCTTCGCCGGAGTCACTTACTCGACCTTGATAAGTTGAAAGGTCCGGGTCTTGAGCGAGTGCAGCAGCGGTGAGGTCAAGTAGCCATGACGCCACCACGCTACCTCGGCGCCACACTTCAGTTATGGCAGCGAGGTCAAAGTCGTATTGGTAGTGCTCCGGGTTTGATAGCGGACTCGTCTCAGCATCCTTGGTGCGCACTTTGAGTCCAGCATCCGCATTTGCCAAGATGTTGAGTCCTTCTGCATACGCTGCCATCGCACCATATTCGATGCCGTTATGCACCATCTTGACGAAATGCCCCGCTCCACTTGGTCCACAATGCAGCCATCCAGCCTCTTGTGGCGTAGCTGTTGCTACTGAGGCGTCGGTCCGCTCGGCGCTGCCTACCCCTGGAGCCAGCGCATCCCAGATGTGGCGAAGTCGGTCAACAGCATTTCGCTCGCCACCAATCATCAAGCAAAAGCCACGCACATCCCCCCAGACACCTCCAGAGGTTCCAACATCCAGAAAGTTTGCATCGCGTGCTGCGAATTTTGCGGCTCGCGCAATCGCGTCTGTGTACCGAGAGTTTCCGCCGTCAATGACGATGTCATCAGCATCAACAAGACCGAGAACTGTTTCCAACACGGAGGAGGTGATGTCCCCAGCCGGCACCATCACCCACACGGCCCGTGGGCCGCGCGTGGCAACGAACATCGCTTCCACACTTGGGTAGCCGGTTGCTCCGAGGGATTCCAAGGCAGCAACCGACTCCGGACTGACATCGGTTACGCCGACGGATAGGCCCGAACGCAAGAGGCGGCGAACCAATCCGGCGCCCATTCGACCGGCACCAATCATCAACAGGTCATGGTCAGTGCTGCCCTGCGACATCAACGAGTCCTTTCACCGCGGCATACGGGGTGCCTACAACCGAATGCATAGGCTTGTCAGCCTACCCATGTGGCGCTCACTTTTGGGTGCTGACAGACCGACGCCAATGGCGCTGACTCCGATGAAGGTTGAACATGGACGTGACAACGTTGCCTAGTTGGCAAAAGTTGACTGCACATGCAGAACGTGCGCGCAGCGAACATTTTCGAGACCTTCTTGAGCGCCGTCCAGAGCGAGGCCGCACATGCCATCTTCAGGGCGCTGGGTGGACCCTTGACTGGTCCCGGCAACGAGTGTCCGCTGAAGTCATGAGCGATCTGCTCGCCCTTGCTTTTGATCGCGGCATCTCGACGGCGACAGAAGCGATGTTCACGGGGCAGCGCATCAACACCACGGAAAACCGTTCGGTTTTGCACACTGCCTTACGTGCCAATGCTCACGATTCGGTTGTTGTGGACGGAGTTGACTGCGTAAAGGAGTCTCAGGCTGTGTTGGGTGCGATGCGCGCATTCACCGAGCGCGTTCTTAGCGGTGATGAGGTTGGTGCCACGGGTCAAAGATTCACCGATGTAGTGAACATCGGCATTGGCGGCAGCGACCTTGGCCCGGTGATGGTGACGCAAGCACTTAAGGATCTGCAGGGTGGATTGGCACCTCACTTCATTTCAAATGTTGATCCCACTGATGCACACGAAAAACTCCGTGGACTCAACCCACACACCACTCTCGTTCTCATCGCATCAAAAACTTTCACGACTACTGAAACCATGGCAAATGCGCGGCTTGTGCGCACATGGCTTGAAGCGGGTCTACCTCGCGAGTCAAACATCGGGGCGCATCTCGTCGCGCTGTCTACAGCGGTAGACCTTGCTGAGGAATTCGGCATTTCGGAAGACAGAGTTTTCGGCTTTTGGGACTGGGTGGGCGGCAGATATTCCGTTGGTTCAGCCATCGGTCTGTCAGTGATGCTCGCTGTGGGAGTGTCCGCGTTCGAAGAGTTTCTCGCCGGGATGCGGGACATGGATATTCATTTTCGAACAGCTGAACTAGCGAACAACCTGCCGGTTGTGATGGCACTGCTCGGCGTTTGGAATCGAAATTTCCTCAATATCCCCACGCGAGCCGTGTTGCCGTACGAGCAATACCTGCACCGTTTGCCGGCCTACCTGCAACAACTCACTATGGAAAGCAACGGAAAACGCGTGGCTGCGGATGGTAACGCCGTCTCAATCGAAACTGCACCTGTGCTCTGGGGTGAGCCTGGCACGAACGGGCAACACTCCTTCCATCAACTCATCCATCAAGGCACGCAACCAGTGGCGTGCGACATCATCGTGTTTTCACAGTCACGTCATGATGCGGCGCGCCAGCACGCCACCTTGGTTGCAAATGCGCTAGCCCAGGCACAAGTCATGGCCCTTGGTCGCAGTGCTTCAGAACTTCACGCCGCTGGCGTTGCCCCAGACTTGGTCGAACACAAAGTGATGCCAGGAAACCGCCCATGCACCCTCTTGTGGTCAAAGGTGCTGACCCCACATTCACTCGGCGCTCTCGTGGCGCTGTACGAGCATGCAACCTTTGTTGAAGGCGTCATCTGGGGCATCAACTCTTTTGATCAGTGGGGAGTTGAATACGGCAAAGAGGTTGCCACTCGTTTGGTGCCATTCATCACCGGAGACGACAGGCCAGACTCAGCAGTTCCGGAATTTACGTCAGCCAGCATTGCGCAACTTCGCTCACTCGCAGAGAGCGACTAACTGTCACCCCGGCGTCGCAAGTAGCGCTCAAATTCACGAGCAATCGCGTCGCCGGTGGCTTCCGGAGATTCATGTGCGTCGTGCTGCTCTTCTAGTGCAGTGATGTAGCCACGCAGGTCTTCGTCGTCTTCTGCCAGCTCATCACAACGACGTTGCCACGCGCGCGTCTGTTCGGCATAGTCTCCTTGGGGCAGCGCCACTTGAGCCACATCTTCGATTGCGTTGAGAAGCCCAAGAACGGCTGGGGGACACGGACTATGAGAGAGGTAGTGCGGGACGGTTGCCCACAAAGATGCCACAGGCAACCCCTGAGTGATGCACTCAACTGCCATCACTCCAAGGAGTCCCGTGGGTCCTTCATAGGTGTTTGGTCCCATATCGCATCGTGAAGCAATCTCCGGGTCGGTTGTGGTGCCCGTTACAGGCAATGTGCGTGTGTGCGGCACATCTGCAAGTAGCGCTCCAAGAAAAAGCACGCACTGTGGTTCAAGGTGTGCGATGTGTGACGTGATGTCCTCTGCGAAAGTTCGCCAACGCAGATTGGGTTCATCTGAATCAATCAGCACCACGTCAATTTCCCGAAGCTTGCCCACTCGAATCCGCGCTGTGGGCCATTCAATATGGCGAACTCCATCGGCATCCAAAACAGTGTGTGGTCTGTTGTCTTGAAAATCGATAAAATCTTGTAAGTCAACTTCCAACACATCTCGGGCGTCGGCGCATAGCGAGAGGTGTTCAAGTGCCTCGGTGGCACTATCCGCGGCATCGCTCCACCCAGAAAAAGCCACAATGACCAATGGATGGTGCATTTCAGGCCAAGGGTTCGGCGCGTTCACATGGGTAGCCTAGGCGTGAAGTACCGTGACACGCCATGAGCCGCATCGAGGATCAGCCCACCCCCACCAAAGGCTCTGTTTTGGCAGCCGTTGCATTTGATATGGATGGCCTACTCGTTGACACCGAACCACTTTGGTGGCGAGCAGAGGCAGAAGTGGCAGCAGCCATGGGAGGTCACTGGACAGAAGCAGATTCCATTGAATGTGTTGGGGGACCCATGGAAAAGGTTGCCAATATCATCATGGCGCGAGCAGGTGGTGGTGACCGCGACACCATCATCTCGGATGTCATCGAACGCGTGATTGCGCTGTTGGCAACCGAACCCGTGAAATGGTTGCCAGGGGCCCGTGAACTGGTGGCCGAGTGCGCCGCCATGAACCTTCCACACGCTCTTGTTTCTGCTTCACCTCGCCCAATTGTCAATGGCGTCTTGAACGCGCTTGGACATGCGGCACGGACATTCGCTTTCACAATTTCAGCCGATGACGTGCCGCAGACCAAACCGGCCCCTGACCCATATCTCGAAGCCGCCCGACAATTTGGATGCGCACCATCGGCGATGTTGGTTTTCGAGGATTCACCCACCGGAACGCAGGCTGCCCTAGCAAGTGGCGCGATGGTGATTGCGGTTCCGCACGTTGGGGGTCTTGTGCCTCACCCACGCATGCATGTGACCACTTCACTCAGTGGTGTGAACGTCCAATGGATGCGACGGACAACTCAGATGCTCACCGTAGACACACAAGAATGATGTCGAAGGAATTGCGCACTCAGGTTCGAGGTTGAGGAAATGGTGGCGGCGTCCCGTCATGAGATGGGCACAGGTGTGCGAAGTTGCACCACTTACACAGTGCTGATGGTCTAGGTCTGAAGTCTTCTTTCGCATGTGCCGAGCGAATCGCTTCCCACAGTGCCAGCACCTTTCGTTGGGTAGCCAACAAATCGTCGGCATTTGGCGTGTCCACCAATGATTGACCGTCCGCTAGATACATCAGCCGAAGGCTCATGGGCAGCACCCCGGTGGTGCGCCACAGCACCAGTGCGTAAAAGCGCATTTGAAACATGGCCTTTTGTTCATACTGTGGGCTTGGTGCTTTTCCAGTCTTGTAATCAACGATGACAGTGTCTCCATTGGGGTGCACATCGATTCGGTCAACAAGACCTCGCAACACCAAATCGTCCGCGACCTGAAATTCCACTGGCGCTTCGCGGTGGGTTGGAGATACCGCACGAGGGTCTTCCATTTGGAAGTACCGAGTGATCAAATCTTGAGTGCTGCGCAGCCAGTCATCAACTTCAAGAGTTGGCAAGATTTCTGCGTACTCAGGTCGATCAGCGAGCTCATCCCACGCGCCTGCCACAAGGCCATGCGCGTGATCGAGGGTGCGCTCATCGTGATGTGCATCGAAAAGTCGTTCAAGGACTAGATGGACCAAGGTGCCCTTCGCCATGGCTTTACTCGCTGGTTCTGGGAGCCTGTCGATGGTCCTGAAGCGGTAGAGCAACGGGCAGGTCATAAAGTCACTGGCTCGACTTGGAGAAAGTCGTCCCACGAAGTCCGGCGAACCTGCAGATTCCGCGCTTGTGTCCGCCGCGTCCGTCATGTGCCTACCGTACGCTGCCCCTTCATGACTGAGACCGGGGCTGACACATCTCCAGAAGATGCTGAACACGAAGTTTTATCCCAAGGTCGTGCAAGGGGACCTTTGCAACCGGGTGAAAAAGTGCAGCTCACGGACCACAAGAATCGCCATCACACCTTCACTCTCACAGTGGGACAGCGCTTTCACACCCACCGTGGCTGGATTGAACATGACCACATGATCGGTCTAGATGAAGGAAGTGTCGTTGAATCCACATCGGCCATCAGGTATCTCGTGCTGCGACCACAACTGCGCGATTTAGTGCTCTCCATGCCGCGTGGGGCAACTGTCATCTATCCGAAGGACAGTGCGCAGATTGTTGGGCTTCTCGACTTGTCACCCGGCGATCATGTCCTAGAAGCTGGCGCAGGGTCCGGAGCGATGTCGATGTCGCTGCTGCGCGCGGTTGGTGCCATCGGCCAAGTGCATTCGTTTGAACGGCGTGCAGACTTCGCAGATGTCGCGCGTCGAAACGTTGAATCATTTCTCGGTGCCTGTCCTCAGTGGACTCTGCGAGTTGGAGACCTCAACGAGGAATACAGTGCTGCCGCATACCCACCCGGCACTTTCGATGCCGCAATTCTTGACATGTTGGCCCCATGGGAATGTCTGAGCACTGTGCACCATGCACTCAGACCCGGCGGGGTGCTAGCGGTTTACGTTGCCACTGCGACCCAGATGTCACGAACCGTGGAATCGCTTAGGTCAAGCGGCTCGTGGCGTGAACCTGAATCTTTTGAACTCATGCTGCGCAATTGGCATCTGGAGGGCCTTGCTGTGCGCCCCATGCATCGAATGAACGGTCACACTGGGTTTCTCGTTGCCACGCGCCGCATGGCCGAAGGCGTTGCACCGGTGCGTAAGCAAAGTCGCCCCGCTAAAGGCGCGTATCCAGACGACACCGTGACCAGTGACGGTGCATGGCCGAATTGACGTTGCAAGGTACGGTTTTGCCATGACCTCAGCATTGCACCGCTCATTCGCGTCAGTAGGAATTGTCTGCTTGCTGATCTCCGGCTGTGGGCGCGACAATTCCACAAGTAGCGATTCGCAGGTGACGACTAATTCAACGCCGAGCCAAGGGCAATCTCCTGATTCTTCGCCGGATACCGTAAGCATTCCAAAGGAAACTATGTCAACAGAATCAACGTCCGGGTCCATCAAGCCGAGCAATGACGCTAGAACCTATGCGTCGGTCACAGGGGCTTGTGGTAGCGAGCCAACGCTCACGGTGAAGCAGGGCACCAACCCACCAACGAAACTCTTGGTTTCGGACCTTTGTCCGGGAACCGGTGCACGGGTCAAGCCTGGTGCTTATGTCACTGCTCACTACACCGGCATTGGCCTGAAGACAGGGCAGGTTTTCGACTCATCTTGGGTGCGTGGCAAGTCGATACAGTTCCCATTGGATGGCGTCATCGCAGGGTGGTCGGAAGGAATTCCGGGGATGAAAGTCGGTGGGCGGCGGTTGCTCGTGATTCCCGGTGAGCTCGCTTATGGACCGAATCCACCAACTGCAGCGATTTTGCCGAATGAAACGCTGGTCTTTGTCGTCGACATAATCTCAAGTCCGTGACGACACTGCACGGGGCGTGATATGACTCAAATAGGCGCTTCTCAAGACAAGGCAACCCGCCTTTTCACGTTAGTAATTCTGCTCAGTGCCGGTTCCATGCCGCGCACCCGTGCGGAAGTCTTCGAGAAAATGGCGGCCTTTTACCAGGGGACTCCTGAGGCGCGGGAACGGATGTTTGAACGCGATAAGAAGGCTCTTCGAGAAATCGGAATAGATCTGCAGACGTTCGAACACCCCGACAGCGGCGACCTTCTCGGGTATCGCATCGACATGTCTCAGTCCCAGGAACACAGGGTCTCGTTCTCGGCTGAAGAGTCAGTCGTTGTCAGCATTGCAGCACGCCTACTCGCAGATGTTGCAGATTCTCAAGCGATCACCAACACCGCGCTCGGCGTTGACGCCTTGGCTGGTGGGAGTGCTGCTGATTGGCTAACAGATGTGTTACGGCCTGTGCCGTTACCACCGGTGGTGCATGAACTTGCATCTGCAATCCGCGAGCGACGACGCATCGAGTTTATGTACGCCAAGCCTGGACACGAAGCACGGCCGAGGCAGGCGTATCCCTGGATGGTGGTGGCGCGAGCTGGCCGTTGGTATCTCATCTGTGAGGAGGTCTCCACCGGAGTCGCAAAGGCTTTTCGGGTTGACCGAATCCTTGGTTCTGTCATCGCTGATTCGACGCCGAATGCGTTCACCGTGCCTGGGAACCTGAACATTTCTGAGTTGCTCAGTGGCCCCGGTCAAGAGGCGGAGTCCGCCCGGGTTTTGGTGCGCCCGGGTGCTGGGATTCGGCTGCGCCGCTTGAGTGTGTCAACCGAATCATTCAGTGATGAATGGGATTGCTGCACATTGCCAGACATGAACGAGGAGCGCCTTGCGCGCTTGGTGGCGGAACACGCACCGGATGTGCAAGTGCTCTCGCCGGAACCGTTGGTCACACGAGTAGCCTCGATGTGGGCCAAGGTGGTGAGCCGCGATGCCCTCTGACAACGCACTAGAAAGGCTACAACGTTTCCTCTTGCTTGTTCCGTGGTTAGCCAAGCATCGCGGGGCCACGATTGCCGAGACCGCTGAGAAATTTGGCGTCAGTTCCGAGCAGATTCGTCAAGACTTGCGCGATATCTGCGATAGCGAGACCCCTGGTTTGTTTTTCGATGACACAGTTCGCATCGTCTATTGGCGCTCCGATGATGGCATCGATGATGATTGTGAGATTTTTGTTGAGCAAGCGCTTCGATTTGACCGACCCACGCGAATCGCTTCTGGATTGGCAGCGCAGTTGGTCCTTGGGTTGGATGTTCTCGAGCAGATCATCGGACCACCCAATGACGCAATCGCGTCAGCAAGGGCCAAACTCACGGCGCTTGCGCCTGAAGTCGCGCCAACACCTGTGAAAGTCCATGGCAAAGATGTTGACACTCAGTCGATGCAGCTGATTTTGGGTGCGATAGTCACCCGTTCGTGTGTGGAGATTGATTACCTTGCTGGCGGTCCGAGTTCGCGCATGGTGCCACGCCTCCGAAGCGGTGCGCACATTTCGAATCGACCGAGTGCTGGCCGCGAGAGTGAGCGAGGAGCTGCCAATCGCTCCAAACCTCGTGGACAACGGGGACCGATTCTCAGATTCCGCCGCGTTAAGCATCACCGCCACAGCACCGGTTAGCGCATCCTGGGTGTTCGACGGCCTCCCCGGTTGCACGGTCACTGACCCTTCCGTCACCGGGGAGGTCAGGGCCACTTTCTCCGCCGGGAGTGTGGAATGGGCTGTGCGTTGGGCACTGGCCCACTGTGACCTCGTGGAAGTCACGGCTCCAATGACGGTGTGTACGGAAATCCAGCGCAGAGCGCGCGCGGCACTGACTGGCGACCGCCATTCGGGGCTACCGCCGCAGTAGGGAGCGGCATACGCACGCGTACAGTTCGCATCACTCTTTCGCAGCGTTGTGTGCTCGCCTAACCCCCGGAGGCGCTATGACCATCATCAAGGTGACCTGTCCGCGCTGCGGCGACTTGGACTTGCAGGTGTGGCAACTGCTCGCCCGACGCTCAGAAACTTCAGCAAGTTACGAATTTACGTGCACTGTCTGCGAAATCGATGTAGTCAAGGACATTGATGCGCCGACCTTTGAACGACTTTCCAAGGCCGGGGTGCGTGTCGTGACAGACCTTGGACCCATGACCCACGACTATGTTGCCGCGGCAACTCGCTATTTGCGAGAGAATGACCTCCTCGTCGCAGATGCACTCACCGTCGAGTCCTGATCAGATACGCTGATTTTCAAAGGAGACATCATGCGCTCACTCGGTGCAACCGAAATCCTCCTGCTGTTGGTTGTGGTGTTGCTCCTATTCGGGGCAAAGCGTCTGCCCGATGCAGCCCGAGGACTTGGACGATCACTGCGTATTCTCAAGGCCGAAACTCGCGGCCTGACCGAAGACCAACAATCTCCGGAAAAGGGTGCAACACCCGATGGCGAGTCCAAGCAAGGCTAATAAGTCTCGGGTGTCTATGAGAAGGCGCGCATCTCGCCAGGCTGCCTCAGGTGCGATGCCACTGATGGAACACCTTCGAGAGCTTCGTCGTCGTCTCTTGTGGAGCGCGGTGGCGATTGTGATTGTGGCTGGTGTGGCGTGGTCCTTCTATTCACCGTTGTTCACGATTCTTCGTGAACCTCTCATCACCGCACTCGCGCGCTCGCAGCGCAAGGACGTGACATTGGCAATGGCAGGCGTCGCGGAACCATTCACGCTGCAATTGCAAGTTGTCGCTGTGGCGGGTGTGATTGGTGCTGCACCGGTGTGGTTGTTTCACCTGTGGCGATTTGTCACTCCCGGACTACACGCGAAGGAACGCCGACGAGTATGGGGCTTTCTTGCCGCGGCCGTGCCACTTTTCCTAACCGGAGTGTGGGTTGCATTTCGGGTTATGCCACAAGCACTGGGCCTGCTGATTGGATTCACCCCAGCCGGGGTTGCCAACATCATTCCAGTTGCAACCTACATTTCATTTATTGCACGAATGATTGCGGTCTTTGGTTTTGCATTCCTTGTGCCGGTGTTTGTGGTTGCTCTAAATTTGGCAGGAGTTGTTCGCGCGCGCACGATGCTCAGTTGGTGGCGCCAAATTTTGATCGCCACCTTGGTTTTTGCCGCGGTCGCAACACCGACTGGCGATCCCATCAACATGCTCATTCTCGCAGTGCCCATGTACACAATCACTCTTCTTGCGATAGCGGTTCGCGTGCTTGCTGAGCGCAAGCGACACACCGAGGAACCACTTTGGGATGACGACGAGGTGTCCGAATTGCCAGGTGCTTAGGCTGTCCACATGTCCACTGCAGCAGAGCGATTCGCTGCAGCTCGGCAACGACAGCAAGACCTGACCGGTGGTCTCAGGCAGTTCACCGATTCGCTGGAGTACGAACTGGACCCGTTCCAAGTTCAGGCATGTCGCGCCTTGCAGCGTGGTGCTGGAGTTCTCGTCGCAGCCCCCACCGGGAGTGGAAAGACCGTAGTCGGGGAGTACGCCGCATTTCTCGCGCTGCGTGCCGGTGGGCGAGCCTTCTACACCACGCCGATGAAGGCGTTGAGCAATCAAAAGTTTCGCGAGTTTCAGGCGGTTTTTGGAGTTAATCAAGTTGGGTTGTTGACCGGCGACAACAGCATCAACCCCCATGCACCGATTGTGGTCATGACCACCGAAGTGCTCCGCAACATGGTGTATGCCAATCCTCAAGAGCTTGAGGGACTCCATGTCGTCGTCATGGATGAAGTCCACTACCTAGCAGATCGCACTCGTGGAGCGGTGTGGGAAGAAGTCATCATTCACGTGCCCTCACCTGTGAGAATCGTTGCGCTGTCAGCCACCGTGAGTAACGCGGAAGAGTTTGGCGCTTGGCTTTCACACACGCGCGGAGATATTGAGATTGTGGTGGAGGAGCACCGGCCGGTGCCACTTGACCAGCACATATTCATAGAGGATCGCATACATCCGTTGTTTATCCGCAGCGGCACCGTCAACCCTGAAGTTCTGGCGGCGGTTCGGAGGATGAGCAGGGTCCGTGACCGGCCGAGTCACACTCGTCGACCGAGTCGCGTCGACATCATTGATTCCCTTGGTGTTCGCGACATGTTGCCTGCGGTGTTTTTCATTTTTTCCAGGTCAGGTTGTGAAGCTGCACTCCAGCAGTGTCGTTCGGCGTATCTTCGATTGACGTCCGCGGATGAACGAGTTCACATCGGCAGGATTGTGGACGACATTTGTTCCGCCCTTCCAGCCGAAGATTTATCAGTTCTGGGCTGGCACGAGTGGCGCGAGTCGCTGCTCTGCGGCATCGCCGCGCACCATGCCGGGCTGATTCCACTCTTTAAGGAAGTGGTTGAGAGGCTGTTCCAAGAAGGCCTTGTCAAAGTGGTCTTTGCCACTGAAACTTTGGCACTTGGCATCAATATGCCCGCAAGGTGCGTGGTCATCGAACGGTTGACGAAATGGAATGGTCAGTCGCATGTCAGTGTTTCTGCAGGGGAGTACACACAACTCACTGGCCGCGCAGGGCGGCGAGGACTCGACAACATTGGCCACGCCGTTGTTCTCTGGGAGCCGTCCCTGGATCTCGGGCATTTGGCTGGCTTGGCGTCCACTCGCACCTATCCGTTGAATAGCAGTTTTCGTCCGACCTACAACATGGCTGTGAATCTGTTGCAGAGGTTCGGTGCGACCGAAGCCGCGGCGTTGTTGGAGAAGTCCTTTGCACAGTTTCAGGTCGACGCGCGTTTGGCCGGGCTTTCCGCTCAGTCGCGTGCACTTGAACATGAAGCAGATGCGCATTCTGAGCAGGTGCAATGTCATCTTGGCAATTTTGAAGAGTACTTCGCCATGCGCACGGAACTCACTTCATTGGAACGCTCAGCAGCGGGGCGCCACTCCCAAGTGCAACGCGCCGAGATTGAGACTTCGCTAAGACACTTGCGCCGAGGTGATGTGGTGATGGTGAATCGGGGTCGTCGTTCGGGCATGGCTGTTGTGCTGGATTCTGCACCGCTCAAAGATGATGAGTCGCCGAGACCGCTTGTCATGGGGGTAGACAGGGTTCTGCGACGTGTCTCGTGGACAGATTTCGCAAGCTCCGTTCTGCGCTACTCGCACATCAAGATTCCTGGCCACTTCAGCCCAAAGAGTGCGAATGCACGCAAGCGACTCAGCGAAATCCTTCGTTCAGAGTTGTCAGGGATTGACATCCCCGCACCTCAAGCGCGCAGAAACGACGAGGATGAGCAGGCGATTGCCGCGCTGCGCACACGGATGCGGGCTCATCCATGCCACGGGTGTCATGACCGGGAGGATCACGCGCGCGCCGCAGCCGCCCAAGCGCGTGCTCTTCGAGAATCTCACTCTTTGACGCAACGCGTTGATAGCCGAGCCGGTTCACTGGGTCGTCAATTTGAACGAGTGTGTGCTGTGCTCAACGACTTGGGATACCTCCAGGCCACCCCAGCACTACATGTCACGGCTTCTGGTGAGGTGTTGAGGCGCATTTATGCCGACCTTGACTTGTTAACCGCCGAAGTAATCCGGGAAGGTCTATTGCACGGACTCTCGGCAGTTGAGTTGGTTGGTGTTGCTGCCTTTTGTGTTTATGAATCTCGGGGGGATGATGCCCGTGTTGATGTGCCATTGAAGTCCGAAAATCTTCGTCGCGTACTCCCGCAGGTTTATCGTTTGTGGAGTCGAATCGTTGACGTGGAATCAGATTACGGAATGAGTAGTCAGCGGCCGTTGGATGCCGGCTTTGTCCGACCCGCTATGGCC
>RGCY01000160.1 GCA_009918865.1 Actinomycetota bacterium | reverse complement strand
GCACTGCCACGCGCGCATTTGCTGCGGCGCTGCTTTGCGCCGAACTCGGTTGTGCTCGCTGCCAGTCATGTCGACTTGTGATGGCCGATGCGCACCCGGATGTTGAACTAGTTGTGCCCGTGTCAGTGATGTATCGCGCTGATGAAGTGCGCGGTTTGGTTGAGCAAGCGCAACTTATGCCGACACTTGGGCAGTGGCTCATCATCGTGATTGAAGATGCTGACCGGCTTAATGATGCAAGTGCCAACGCGCTACTTAAAGCACTTGAAGAACCGACTCCCCACACCGTGTGGATGTTGTGCGCCCCGTCCGCTGCTGATGTCTTGCCGACCATCGCTTCGCGCGCACGGCATTTGGTGTTGCGCACACCAGCAACGGAACAAGTGGTGGATGTCATTTGTGCGCGCCACGGGGTGAGTCGAGACGTGGCCGAACTCGCGGCGCGAGCAAGTCAGGGTCACATCGGTCGGGCTCGTGCATTGGCCACAGATGAGCAAGCACGCCGCCGCCGCGATGAGGTGTTGGCGGTGCCGGGGTCCTTGGTGTCTTTGACGCATTGCCTTGCCGCCGCGCGCAGTTTGGTGGACACCGCACAGGCTGATGCCGATGCGATGTGCGCACCCATGGATGACGCCGATGCACAGGCGTTGGCGCTCGCTTATGGCGATGGCGCTGAAGGCACGGGCATCGGCACTCTGGCATCCCGGAGCCGTTCTGAGTCGGCACGGTTGAAACGGGTGCAAGAGTCGCGAGCACGCCGTGTTTTGCGTGACCAGTTTGATCGGGTGTTACTCGATTTGACTGGCTTCTACCGTGATGTGCTGCTGTTGCAGTCCGGTGCGGATGTGCCGGTAATCAATCCTGATGTGGCGCAATCGGTGGCGGCAATCGCTGCTGCATCCACTCAAGAGCAAACGGTGGCGCGGTTAGCGGTCCTCAGAGATGCATCCGCGCGGTTGCGAACGAACGCAGCGCCATTATTGGCATTTGAAGCAGCACTTGTTGCGTTGTGGCGTCCGGTAGTCGCACACGTCTGAGAAAAGGTAGCGTGACCACATGAATCCGTGGCGCGGCTCGCGTTTGTTTGCTCTGGTCGTGGTGGTTGTCTGCACGTTGTTCTTGGGGTACGCGGCTGTTTCACCTGCACAGTCCGGAGCTAAACAACCCGCCAAGGATGTGACGCCTAGTTTTGAAGCGACAAACGCAATTGCAATCAAGCCGCCAGTCAAGGAGATGCCTCCTGCGAACTTGACATCGTTCTACACGCAAAAAGTCGCATGGAAAGCGTGCAAAAGCGATGCGCCGCCACGGTTTGTGTGTGGTTCGGTTGTGGTGCCGATTTCCTATGCCGAGCCCAAAAAATTCGGCTCACTTCGCATCATGATGACCAAGCGTGCGGCGACAACTAGTAGCAAGCGACTCGGCTCGCTGCTGGTGAATCCGGGTGGCCCTGGTGGAAGCGGAATTGAGTACGCGCAGGCCGGGGACATGATTGTCAGTGCGAACGTGCTCAGTCGCTACGACCTCATCGGATTTGATCCGCGCGGAGTTGGCGCGAGCCAACCCATCAAGTGCATTTCGGACAAGCAACTCGACACCATGCTCGCTGCAGATGCCACGCCTGACACTGATGCGGAATTGGCGCAGTTCCGTAGTCTTTCCAAGACGCTCGGAGATGGCTGCGAGCGTAAAAACTCCAAACTGCTGCCATTTGTTGACACTGTTTCCGCGGCGCGCGACATGGACATCATTCGCGCGGTGCTCGGTGATGCGCAGATGAACTACCTCGGTAAGTCCTACGGAACATTCCTAGGTTCCACATACGCGCGTCTGTTCCCCACGCGGGTTGGTCGATTTGTTTTGGATGGTGTCATCGACCCACGGATGGACAACCGCGCGTTGAGCAAGGTCCAAGCAATGGGATTTGAACGCGCAATGCGTCGGTTCCTGGCTGATTGCGCAGAGCGCACTGATTGCCCAGTCAAACGCAATGTGAATGCTGCATATGCACAGTTGCTTGGCATCATCGCGAAGACAGATACACGGCCGATGCCAACGAATGACGCAGGTCGTCCACTAACTCAGGCTCTCTTACAAACCGGACTCATCGTCGGGATGTATGACTCAATCTATGGCTGGGAAGCTGAACGCAATGCGTTGCGAGGAGTGGTTGACGGCGACGGCACCGACATGTTGAACCTTGTTGACTTCTTCCTCAGCCGTGAGGGCGGTCGTTACAAAGACAACTCCAATGAAGTCATTGGCGCGGTGAATTGCATTGACCGACCAGATCGTCCAAACGCCGCGGCGACAAAGAAATACGCGAACGCCTGGAACAAGCAGTACCCGATGTTTGGTGCAGTGCTCGCCTATGGGCTGCTGGTGTGTGAGAGATGGCCGGCGCCGGCAGTGGGTAAGGCCGCGGCGTGGAGTGGGAAGACAAATCCCATTCTCATTGTTGGGAACACCTACGACCCAGCCACTCCAGTGGAAGGCGCGAAAGCCCTACACGCCCAAATGAAGAACAGTCGTTATCTCGAGTGGGTCGGCGATGGTCACACTGCCTACCGGCAAGGCTCATCGTGCGTGGACACAATCGTGGACACCTTCTTCAACTCAGGCACCTTGCCTACGAAAAACCAGGTGTGCCGCTCGTAATGCACCCTTGCCAACGCACCGCCTTGCGCTGGCTACACTTTTGCTCACTTTCCACGCGTGTGCCACGGTTTTCGCTGCGGCGTCGCGATGGATGCGCCGCCTTAGCTCAGTCGGTAGAGCGTCTCACTCGTAATGAGAAGGTCGACGGTTCGATTCCGTCAGGCGGCTCCACGCGACCAGCGCATAGTGATGTTGGGGCGTGGGCTGAATATGTCGGAATCGGTCGAGTCCCGCGCAGCGCTCGACAGCTCC
>RGCY01000159.1 GCA_009918865.1 Actinomycetota bacterium | reverse complement strand
GGTTTGTTCGTGCGTGATTTTTCCGCTACCGGTGACCTTGAAACGCTTCTTGGTCCCACTGTGCGTCTTCATCTTCGGCATGGTGTGCCTCTCTCGTCGGTTCGTGCTGCTGGCGCGTTCGCCAGCATCAATTCTGTGGTTCGTCAGCGCTCGTTGCCGCTGCCGGCTTCTTCGCTGCCGTGGTCTTCCGTTTCATGGGCGCAATCACCATCATCATGTTGCGACCATCTTGCTTTGGCGCCGCTTCGATGACTCCCACCTCAGCAATGTCTTCAGCCAACTTGGCAAGCACACGCAAACCGAGTTGTGGTCGAAATTGCTCACGACCGCGGAACTTCAGCTTGATTTTCACCTTGTCCCCCGCATTAAGGAACCTGATGACCTGCGCGCGCTTCGTCTCGTAGTCGTGGGTGTCAATCTTGGGCGTGAGTTGCACCTCTTTGATTACGGTGTTCACCTGGTTCTTGCGCGCTTCACGCGCCTTTACCGCGGCTTCGTACTTGAACTTGCCGTAATCCATGATCTTGCACACTGGAGGGTGCGCTTCCGGTGCAACTTCGACGAGGTCGAGGTCTGCTTCTTGCGCAATGCGCATGGCTTCATCGATGCCAATGATGCCGACCTGCTCGCCATTGGGTCCGATGAGACGAACCTCAGGCACGCGGATGCGATCGTTGATGCGGGGCTCGACGCTGATGAGCACCCCTCCCTTTCATCGTGGCAGGCAGTCATCTGCGATGGCTACCTGCGGTTCGGCACTAGCCGGGCAAACAAAAAGCCCGCACAAGGCGGGCATGTCGGTGCGCTGAGACGTCGTCGGGTTCTTACCAACCAGACCACGTGATCTGCTGCGCCGACCGGCTTGACCACGCCGCGCATGCGGCGAAGGTGGAGCATCTGCCCGCTTGAGCGATGAGCGCGCATACCCGAGATGTCTCAGGCACCGCACTAACCGCGCCAGTCTGGGTCAAAGAGTAACGCTCAACTCGGGGCGATGCGGTGTCAGGGTAGCCAGCGTCGAAGATTGCCGCCCCGACATGTGGGGTGCCACCCCGGCCTTGGGGATTGCTTGAACAGTGTGCGACTGCGCCCTACAAGCCGAGGATGCCGGGCGCGGGCTGTCGTCGCCGTCGGCCTGCTAGTTCTGCTGACGCCTGCTGGTTCAGCGCAGGCTGCGCAACGCGACCGCAGTCGACACGGCGGCTACAGCGGCGTCGTAGCCCTTGTCTTCCGAAGCCTCTGCTCCACCGGCGCGCAGCACGGCCTGCTCCACCGTGTCGCAGGTGAGGACTCCGTTGCCCACTGGTCGGCCTGTGCGTAGAGCCACAGCGGCCAGCGCATCCGACGTGGTGCTGCACACGTAGTCAAAGTGCGGAGTGCCGCCGCGAATCACGACGCCGAGCGCCACAACCGCATGTGTGCGTGGGCGTTGCAGCAGAGCCTGCGCCACGACGGGTAACTCCAAAGCCCCTGGAACTCGAACATCAGCCACCAACGTGGCACCAACATCATCGAGTGCGCGCAAGGCGCGGTCGCGCAGCGATTCGCATAAGTCCGCATGCCATGAAGCCGTGACCACGGCTACTCGGATGCCGCGACCATCGGGCAATCCCACCGGGCGACCCTGACCACTCATTGTTGCTCCGGAAGGTCGTGACCAAGTCGTGCGCGTTTGGTCGCCAAATAAGCCTGATTGTGTTCACCCGGTTCGGTGACTAAAGGTTCCCGTGATGCAATCGAAAGCCCATAGGCCTCAAGCGCGACTCGCTTGCCAGGGTTGTTCGTCAACAGCCGCATGGATTTGACGCCAAGGTCTGCAAGTATCTGAGCGCCAATGCCGTAGTCGCGCGCATCTGCTGGTAGGCCTAACTGAAGATTTGCATCCACAGTGTCCAACCCTTGTTGCTGTAATTCATATGCCTGTAACTTGTGTAACAGGCCAATGCCGCGGCCTTCATGGCCACGCAGATAGAGGACGATTCCGCGTCCTTCATCGCTTACCTTGCTTAGCGCCAACTGCAGTTGTGGGCCACAATCACAACGCAACGAGCCGAAGACGTCGCCAGTTAGGCATTCGGAGTGCACACGCACTAGCACATTCTGGCCGTCGCCGATATCGCCCACGACAAGTGCAACATGTTCCCGGTCGTCCACCAAACTGCGGAAACCAACGGCGGTAAATGTGCCAGCGGCAAGTGGTAGTTCAACACTCACCACGCGTTCAACTTGTTTCTCAAACGTTCGCCGATAGCGGACCAAATCCGCAATCGAGACCATCAACAAGTTGTGTCTCGTGGCGAACTCCCGCAAATCAGGGGCACGCATCATTGAACCGTCGTCATGGACTATTTCACAAATCGCGGCGGCCGCCGGTAGCCTCGCCAAGCGAGCAAGGTCAACAGCGGCTTCGGTGTGTCCAAGTCGGCGCAGCACACCACCTTCTCGTGCACGAAGTGGGAACACATGCCCGGGTCGCGTCAAGTCTGATGCTTGGGTTGCCGGGTTTGCCAGCAGGGAAATCGTCAACGCTCGATCTGCGGCGCTAATCCCGGTGGAGATGCCGTCGCGGGCATCAACAGATACCGCGTATGCCGTGCCCTTTTTGTCTTCATTCACAGAAGTCATGGGCGGTAGCCCGAGACGATCGAGTGCGGTTGCTTCCATTGCAACGCACAACACCCCAGATGTGTGGCGCACCATAAATCCGATGTTTTCAGCCGTGGCATGGCAGGCAGCGAGAATCAGATCGCCTTCATTTTCTCGGTCTTCATCGTCGACAACAATGATGGGGTTGCCGGCCGCGATTGCCGCAATGGCATCCGCAATCGAATCCAACTTCACTTCAGTTGCCATGATGTCCTGTTCAATGGAAGAGCGTGGCGTCGTCCCTATCTGCGCCCTGACACGCGCTCAACATACTTGGCAAGCACATCGGCTTCGAGATTGACCGTATCGCCTACCTGTCGCTGACCCAGCGTGGTGCCGGCTAACGTGACCGGAATCAGGCTGACCGAGAATTCGCACGACCCGTCGGGCGCATCCGCCACGACTCGAGCGTCG
>RGCY01000158.1 GCA_009918865.1 Actinomycetota bacterium | reverse complement strand
CGGTGAAATAGAAGACAGAAGCAAATTGCATCCAACGCTCATTGCCTCAAGTACCACATTGGGGCAAGACTCGCGCAAGGATGTCACCACACATACATCAGCAGCCGCAAGCCATGGTCTCGCATCACGTTGCTCGCCCGCATGAAATATCAACGGCGATCGCTCCAGCGCAATGTCCGCGCTGCGTTGACCGGTCTCCCAACCGGGCTTACCGACGCGGACGAATACCGCACGCTCGCCTAACCGGGCACGGACGATCTCCGCAGCCTTTATGAAGGTCCCGACCCCCTTGTCAGGGTGCGCCCGAGCGACATGCACAAAGACGATCGTGTCGCCGTCGACTCCAATTCTTGCACGAATGACTTCTCGCCACTGAACCCTGTTCGCTTCATCTGGAACATCGACTCCGTTATGAGTGACCGAGGTGCGCTCCGTGCAAAATCCAGCGCGAGCGTGCTGCATGCGAGCACACTCGGAATTGAACATGATGGCACGTGGATACCCAGACGCTGCACGCGCACAAGCGAGAGCCAGCTGCATCGACACCGATGGCCGGGCTGAATCTAACAAACTGCGAATGCCCCAAACACAGGGGATCCTGCGAACGCGAGCATCAGCCAGACAAATGGACCACAGTGCTGCGGCGTGCAGCATCCAAACATGGACAATGTCTGGGCGGTCACTCAATAGGGCACGCGTCGCATGCCACAGGAGCATTGGGCTTGGAATCCTGCGTGACGAGCCGAGAATCGTGACGCGCGCGCCGGCGGCTTCGATCTCGGCGGCAAGGGCACGTTCATTGGTCATGCCGATCACGTGGTGCTGGATCGCTCCCCGCGTGTCTAGGATCAGCCTGTGGAGTGCGGTTTCCGCGCCAGCTCGAGCCAATCCGACAATCAGATGCGCCACTCGCAGCGGACGAGCCCCCGGTTGTTCAGAGCCGGTTGCCAAAAAACCCTGAACTGGCTCCTGCGCCTCCATGCACGGCAATGATAGTGTCGCGCGCAACTTGCCCGATAGGGCAGAACTGGAGTACAACCCGCCGCATGCCAAGCACGGGCGGGTGGCCAATTCTTGCAGCAACCCTCGCCGCCACCACATGCATCTTCGCCACCGGCATCCTCCGGAAGCGGCTAATTGCTGCGGCCGTTATTGACCACAGCAACGAGCGGAGTTCGCATACCGGATCGGTTCCACGCGGAGGTGGACTTGCGTTCATTGCCGCTTCCTTGGCAACAATGGCTGCTTCAATCCTTGTCGCAGGTTGGTCGCCAGGCACTGCGCTCACAGTAGCCTTAGCAGCCATTGCGGTTGCCGCTGTCGGAGCAATTGACGACCTGCGCGGACTTTCCGCAGGCGTTCGATTGGTTGTTCACCTGCTTGCGGGAGCCACGCTCGCATGGAATTGCATTCGGGACAATCCTCTCGCTGGAGCAGGACTTATTCAATTGGCGACATCTGTAGTTGCATTCACCCTTGCAACCGCATGGATCATAAACCTCACCAACTTCATGGATGGCATTGATGGATTGGCTGCATCATCAGCCACGCTGATTATCGCCGCTGCAGGCACGTTTGCGTGGCTCCACGGCGATACGGGACTTTGCATCGCGTGCGCTTCGGTGTCAGGTGCCGTCATAGGCTTTCTTCCCTGGAATCTCTCTCGAGCGCAGCGAATTTTCATGGGCGACGCAGGGAGTGGGTTTCTTGGATTCGCAATCGCTGCCGCACTTGGCCTCGCATGGAAGGCGGGTGCAATCAGCGCTGCTACTGCTTTCATTCTTCCCGCGGTGTTGGTGACGGACGCTACCGCCACACTGTGCGTTCGAGCACTCAGAGGAGAACAACTCACTGCCGCTCATCGGTCACATGTGTATCAGCACCTTGCGAGACGATGTGGTGCCCATCAACCGGTAACTTGGCTGTACTCAGGTGTAATCGTGTTCTGGGCCATTCCGATTGCTGCCGTATCAGAGGCGTGGCCAACACTTTCGGTCTTAATGACATGCTTGGCATACGGGCCCTTAGTGTTGCTCGCAATTTTGCTACGCGCTGGAAGGCGATAGCGGCGCGGCAGGGCCGCTGTGCTGTGTCGCCAAGTCGTAGCGCCATCACCAAGCCCCCCGCTGTCTGGTCGTGCTGACTTATGCAAGCCGCTAGCCGCTGGAGCGGCGTGCAAACACTTCCCAGCGCGGATGAATGGTTCTTTATTGAGCCTTGCCGCCGGCCGCATAATGGTGAACAGCACCCGGCACATCGCGCGCCGTTCGCCGCACCAGCCTGACGATGTCCGCGCCAGACCAACAATCTTCACGAGCTCGGCTATGCCCGGGAGGAAACGTCTCCACCTTTCCCTCGGCGCCCGTCTGCAGAATCTCTACGCAGTCTGAGGAATGCTCATGAAGTAGCGGGTGGTGTCCGGGCGGGTGACCACCACGGGCCCACCGCACTCGATCTACTGGCGGAAGATCGGCACCACGCTGCCCCTCGACCAGCGCATGTTGCGGGCCCGAAGTATCATGAGCATCTTCCAGTGCTTCGCTAAATTGGGCCGGCACCACCATCTCCGCTATCTGCTTGATGTCGCCTATGACGCTCGCTTGGCGCATGGCTGTGTCGGTGCTCGCGAGCAGGAAGTTGTGAATGCCGTCCTTTATGGCGGCCTCGTCCACGTGCGCCATAACTGCGCACCGTCACCTCGACGCCAACGGATTCGTTGCCGCCCACCTGCAGCACGTGCTTGCGCGCCGCAACGTGGCAGATGGCGTCAGGTGTGTGGGCGACCAGAATCTGGTCAGTGTGTCTGGTTTCGGTCACCGTAGCCAAGTAACGTTGGATGGCCGGACGCAGGGAGCCGGAGGCCGAGGCCCGCTCTAAGCGGCTCACCTCAAAATAGATCTGGCACAGTTTGAATTTGCCTTCGTCCTGGAGCATCAGACCCTTCGGGTCAGGCGCCACCAAGCGGGCCAACGAACTGATGGCGCACAGTTACGCGCATCTGTTCAACCTGCCGTGCACGGGGCTTCGATTCTTCACGGTGTACGGACCGTGGGGCCGCCC
>RGCY01000157.1 GCA_009918865.1 Actinomycetota bacterium | reverse complement strand
TCCGGCGGCACGAGTGCGCCTGGCCCGGGTAGCAGCACTGCATCGCATACTGTGAGTGAATTCGCATCCACGTCATGCGCGAGCACGACTGTCCAAATCCAATCCGGATAGCCGGGCATCTCACACGCAAACTCGTGAACGATGAACCCGTGGTCATCCACATGCATTGCCACGTGTTCGCCAACTGCCGATGACTCACATGTCTCTAACAACGCCTCCAGCGCAACAGACGCACCGGCATCTGCTCGCATGGACTTGCTGTGTGGATTCATAAATGCACTTCTCTACCTTCGACAAGATTCCGCGAGCTCAGGCGTCTAGGTCGTCTGCGATGGCGCGCAGCACCTTTGCAAGTTTGCGTGACTCGGCATCTTCGGGGTAGCGCCCACGGCGAAGCGAGTTACTCGCACGATCTAGCAGTTTGATGACATCTTCAAGGATGACCGCGACGTCTTCAGCGGGTTTGCGGCTTGCCTTAGACAAACTTGGCGGCGTTTCCAGAATTCGCACGGACAACGTCTGCAGTCCTCGGCGGCCATCAACCACGCCGAACTCAACGCGAGTGCCGGGCTTTACTGAAGTCATCCCTGTGGGCAGGCTGGAGATGTGCATGAAGACATCGCCGCCTTCATCGCTAGAAACGAAGCCAAAGCCCTTCTCATTGTCGAAGAACTTCACTGTGCCGGTAGGCATTGCCGTACTCCTTTGTGCGCCCGTTAGCAGCAACCCGGTGCTACCTCAGTGGCTCAAGGGTAGCGCGCGAGGGGAACGTGCCTGAAACAGAGCAGGTAAGCGCAATGAGCCTCTAGCGCCTAAACTTTGTATTTATGCCTGAATCCGGGATGCCCACCCTACGCAGCCTGGCCGATGACCTCCGCCAACGCTCGGTTGAAGCTTTGGCACAGACTTTGAGTGCGCGCCCGGATCTGCTCAATCCCATCCCTATGGACATCCGTGAACTTGCGCTGCGAGCAGGCTCAGCACATTCGGTATCAATGGCTTTGGACCGGTTGAATTCGCTTGAACTGGCAATCCTTGAGGTCGCCTCGGCCTTGGGTTCGCCCTGCCCCGACAACGATGTGGTTCGTGCGCTTCTAGGGACTCGGAGCGGCGCGGTTCCGACAGGCACGAGTCCAGAGCACATTCACAACGCGTCAGGCTCTCAAGGACCTAGCAAATCCGCGACAAACGTGGACGACTTGGAGTCTTCTATTCTCGAGGCAATGCAACGGCTACGTTCCCTCGCATTGATTTGGGGGCGCGATGAAGTGAACGTCGTCCGGGCTGCGGTTGAGTCGTTTGGAACCTACCCCTGCGGTCTATATCCACCGCTTGCACAGCATTTACCGGCCTACCGCCAGTGGCTGGGAAACACCTCTGATGTGGTGGCGGCTGTTGAATCATGCTCGGTGGCGGCACAGGAGTGCGTTAAGAGATTGGTCTGGGAGGGCCCAACTGAGGATGTCCCCCACGCCACACGCGCAAAGGACGCCAAGGGAAATCCTTGGGGTGAACTCATCCGGATGCACCTTCTGCATGTGGTCAATGAGAGCACCGTTGCGTTGCCGAGAGAAGTAGCGCTCACTCTTCGCGGTGGAGCCTGGGTTCGCCCAGAACGCATCATGCAATCTCATTCTCCGACCAAACTTCCGTGGTCCCAGTCGACTGACATGGAAGGGGCTAGTGCGTTGCTAGCGGTTCGTCGAATCGCTGAAGTTGTGGAAACGATTCAAAACTTTCATCCCAAAATCGCACGCGCTGGACAAATCCGCAAAGCAGACCTCGTCACTCTCGCTGGACACATCTCACTGTCTGAAGATGATGCCTTCATGTGCATCGTTCTGGCACTGGCTTCGGGCTTAATTGGCATTGGCGGAGATTCAGATGACTCACTCGCCATCACCGGGCGTGGCGTTGCCTGGCTGTCTTACGAACCTGACGAACAATGGTGGCTGCTTGCACAGTCGCTGCTTGAAGACGCCGGTGCGGCGCTTACCGCGGTGAATCACCGCATCATCGATCGTGGCCGCATGCCAAGTCATGAAGTCGATTCCGGTTATGTGTTGATGCAGGAATGGATCAAGTTCCTAGCCGGTGGAAATGGCGCAAGCGAGTTCAACGGCTCAGATTTCTCATTGCACAGACCAAGACTTGCCAGTCACTACCCGTCTGAGAGTGCACATTGCGCAGCACTCTGCGCGCTCATCGGCATAGACGCGACCCTAGGGCACTCACGCTTGGCGTCCCTTCTCATCTCCAGCAATCAAGATGCGGCACGAGCGTTTCTGCGAGACGCACTGCCACCCGAGGTGACGCAATTCCTCGTCCAATCCGATCACAGCATCGTTGTTCCGGGCAGACCCAGCACCGTGGTGCGCGAAGAACTTCTTCTTCTAAGCGATCAAATCAGTCGTGACCACGCACTGGTTCTGCGAATTTCACCCGGCAAGATTCGAGCCCGAATTGCAGCAGGTTCAACTGCAGCTGAGATTTTGGATTTTCTGACTAGTCACTCACCTGAGCCTCTACCTCAGTCTTTGGTTTATCTAGTCAACGACTGCGCTCGACCTCGCAGTGCTATCAAGGTTGAATCGCCCACGACTGTTGTTACAACTGCCACGAAGGAAGAAGCGCTGAATCTTGAATCTAGTGCGATGTTCAAAGCACTCGGATTGCGGAAGATCGACGACCACACTTTCGTTAGTCCAAGTGAGCCCATGGCAATTCTGAATGCACTCCAGGAGCAAGGATTCTCCGTCGATGCAACAAGCCTTGACGATGCATCACTGAAAGTGCGTCAGCCGGAATTTGCTTCTCGAACATGGGGGCAAAGAGGTTCGATGCCAACCCCGACTGCCGTCGCTCGGGCTCTGACAAGCATGAATCTGACGGCTGACTCGAGCGAAACGTCCGCATTCCTTCCAGACCCCACCTGGACGGAAGCAAGTGCAACAAACTTGCGGACCATGCTGACGGATGCAGCGTCGACTGGACTTTCCATGTACCTTGAACTTGCTGACGCTGATGGTAATTCGAGAGTGATGCACGTTAGTCCTATTCACACGGACGCGGGATTCACCATTGTTTACG
>RGCY01000156.1 GCA_009918865.1 Actinomycetota bacterium | reverse complement strand
TTGAGGTGGTGGGGCTCATTAACGATACAGAATTTGCACACGCGTGGGTGCGCTCACGGCAACGAAGCAAAGGTTTGTCTCGCCGGTTGCTAGCAACTGAATTGCAGCGCGCTGGAGTAGCGCGCGAATTGATTGATGAAGCACTCGCACACGTGGCTGATGAGGATGAAACTGCTGCAGCCATGGAACTTGCCGCTAAGCGAGCTCATGCCCTCCAAGGGGTCGAGCCAGATGTTGCGATGCGGCGCATTGCAGCGTTGCTTGCACGCAAGGGCTACCCACCTGGTGTCTGCTTCGATGCTGCGCGAGCGGCAGTGGCTGCGACGCGAAAAGACTCGTAAAGCCCAGGTCACCAACACCAAGCCACCAACACCAAGCCACCGGCCACTCGGCGTAAAGCAATGGGCCCGACACCGATGGTGCCGGGCCCATTGCTTTGGGTTGTGGGTTCTTAGCCCAGGAACCACACCGTCAACAGGTGGCTGGAGAAGAACACCACGAACGCAAGAGAGACAACCCACATGAGTGGCTTGATTTCCTTGCTACGACCCGTGGCAGCCTTGATGGCGACATAGCTGATGAAGCCCGCGCCGATGCCGTTCGCAATTGAGTAGGTGAACGGCATAAGCACCATCGTCAAGAAGGCAGGGATTCCGATGCTGTAGTCGTTGAAGTCAATCTTCTTGATTTGCGTGAGCATCAAGAAACCAACGATGACCAGAGCCGGGGTGGCAGCTTCATGTGGAATCACGCCCACCAGTGGCGAAACAAAAGTCGCCAACAGGAAGAGCGCACCCGTAATGACGCTGGCGAAACCAGTGCGAGCGCCATCGCCAACACCAGAAGCCGATTCGATGTACGAAGTGTTGCTCGACGTGCCGCCGTAACCACCAGCCGCAGCAGCGAGTGAGTCCACCAACAACACGCGGTCAAGATGCGGCACATTGCCGTTCTCGTCCAAGAGGTCGGCTTCGGCAGCAATGCCGTACACAGTTCCCATGGTGTCGAAGAAGTCGCTGAGCAGCAGGGTGAACACTGCTAGCGATGCTGCAAGCACCATGTTGGAGCCGCTAAATGCTCCAAAAACATTGACGTTGCCCAAGAGGCTGAAGTCCGGCGTGTCGAAAATCTTGGCGCCGCTGAAGGTCGGGACGTTGAGGCTCCACGCAGAAGCAGCTTTGCCATCCGCACCTGTCACCGTTGGGTGGAATGCCGCTTCAACAATGAATGCGAGCACGGCAGATGACGCGATACCGATGAGGATTCCGGCACGCATCTTCTTCGCGACCAAGATGGCCGTGAGAATCAAGCCGAAGCAGAACACGAACATCGGCCAGGTGGTCATCGTTCCACCGCTGCCAAGTGTGGAAAGCGGAATTCCTTGCTGAACAACCTTGGCGTCCACAAGACCGATAAGCGTGATGAACAAACCGATACCGACACCGATGGCGTAGCGAAGTCCAGCCGGCACAGCGTCGAAGACCGCGCGGCGGAAGCCGGTGAGAACCAAGATGGTGATGATGAGACCTTCAAGCACGACCAAGCCCATGGCGTTTTCCCATGTGCCCTTCGCGGCAAGTTGGTAGGTCACAAAGCCGTTGAGACCAAGACCGGCAGCCAGGGCAATAGGCATGCGTCCAAAGACACCCATGGCGATGGTGAGCACACCGGCAAGCAATGCGGTGGCCGCAGCAACCAGTGGGATGTTCGGCGCCGCGCCGCCCCCAAGGAACTTGCCGGTGCTGTCCGGCACAGTGCCAATGATGAGCGGGTTGAGCACCACGATGTACGCCATCGTGATGAAGGTGACAATGCCACCGCGGATTTCTCGACCCATGTCTGAGCCGCGCTTGGTGATCTCGAACCACGCGTCGAGCCCGGATGAGCCCTTCTGTGGTGTTTGAGTCATGGTTGACATGCCTCTGCGTCCTCCTACAGGTATCCCCACTTCTGACCATCACGGTTTGGATAGCCAGTGCCTTCGAAGCTGGAGCGCGCAGGTGCCTGCCTCTCTGGCAGTAAAAACCTAGGCGTGTGTTCGTGCGTTTCATTGAATGTGAACTTGCGACGCGCCGACCCACTGTGTCGGATATGCCGGAAATCCCGGGAATGTGTCCCTACTGTGACCAAACATGTCCGTTAGTGAGCCCAACTCTGCTGTGCCCATTGAGCAGCGCACGGCGGTGTCGTTGGCAGTGCTCATCGCGATGGCAGCGCAAATGTTGATTCCGCCAGGATTCCGGCTTGGCTCGGTGTGGTTGCTACCCAGTGTCGCCGCAGCGCTTGTGGTGGTCATCGCCATCGGTGGGAGACGTGCCGCGGATCCAAGTCACCCCGTGTTGCGCATCTTGGCGTTGTGTCTTGCGGCAGTGCTCATCCTTGGAAACGTCGCCACGGTGGTGCTGTTGGTGCACGGACTTTTGTCAGGGCATGCGGTGCAGGCCACGCATCTTTTTGCTCTCGGAACTGCTGCATGGGTCACAAATGTCGTCGCATTCGCGGTGACTTTTTGGGAAGTCGATGCCGGGGGACCGGTTTCGCGAGCTCGGGGTCACGCGCCTTGGCAACCTCGCTCAACAACTCGCGCGCACCGGCATGATCACCGATCTCCCGGCAAGCCATGGCCAGCTCAAGTTTGGTGTTTAACACCGAGCTGCTTGCAGTGCTCTGGGTGATGGGCCCGAGCGTGGTTGGCCTGTCGCCGGCCGTCAGCGTTGACGTACCGGGCGAGTTTCCGGTCTGCGCGGTTGGTGACAAGTGGAAGTCAATCACATGCGGCTCAAGCGCCTGACCGAGTTCGGCTGCGCGCGCCCAGTCTGGCCCTTGTCCATGGGTCAGTACATGCAATTCAGCCGCCGCTGTGTTGAATCGCTGGCGATCTTTGCGTGTGGCGTAAATCTCCAGCAACTTGACGCGCAGCGCATGCCGCTCCGGGTGCTGCCGCAGCGCGTCCAGCAATATCTCCTCGGCTTGCTCATCACGACCATAGGCGATGTACACATCGGCCTCGGCAACAGCATCGACCTCATGCGTATCGATCTGACTGAGTGAGGGTACGAAGTTTGAATGAAATACGCTATGCGCGGTATCGATCTGCTGGCCACCCGCACCAGCGATCACGGTCTGCGCCAGCGTTGGCTCGACCGGTA
>RGCY01000155.1 GCA_009918865.1 Actinomycetota bacterium | reverse complement strand
TGCCTTGTGCTGTGTGGCAGTGAAGATTCCGTCACTCCACAGTCGGACCATGAGCAACTCGTGGCGGCAATGCGCGATGCTGGTGGCCAGCCAAAGTATGTGCTTGTTCCTGGTGCTGGCCATCTTCCGCCGATGGAAAATCCGGCTGAGGTGAACAGTGCGATGGTGGAGTTTCTTGGTTCAATCTAGAGAAATGTGCTCAACCAACTCCACAAGCACACCACCACAGGATTTGGGATGAACGAAGTTGATGAGGCTGCCGTGAGTGCCGCGCTTAGGCAGCTCGTATAGCAAGGTGAAACCAAGCATTCTCAAACCTTCAGCCGCAGCAGCAACATCGTGAACGCGATAAGCAATTTGTTGGATTCCAGGACCACGCTTGCTGAGCCATGATGCGATAGCGCTGGAGTCTGACGTTGCTGCCAAGAGCTGGATTTGTGTCGTGCCGGTGCCAACCGTCATCATGACTTCAACAATGCCTTGGTCATCATTGCGCTCACGATGAACTTCGCGTAAACCCATGCTCGACCACAGGCTGACGGCTTCATCGAGATCAGCCACAGCGAATCCGACATGGTCCACACCGATGAGCAGTTGACCAAGAATTTCGGAAATGGACTGCGCGGCCGCATTCCGGTTCTCGGCATCGCCAGCTTCATGCTCGCGCCTAGCGATGTGTAGTGCGGCCATGAAGTCAGCACTGCTCGAGCCCACGATGTGACCTCGCTTTCATTTCGTCTGGCGCGCCCCGCAGCAGCAGAGGCGATAGCCCAAGCCTGACATACTCGCGCCCGTCCACCTTTCTCGCGCGCGTTTTGGGAGCCACCATGTCTCACGACCCCACAGTCATCGTCGCCGGCAGTCGCACTGCCATGGGCCGTCTGCTTGGAGCGTTCAAAGATGTGCCCGCGACCACGCTTGGGGCGACGGCAATTCAAGGAGCGCTTCGCCGCTCTGGTGTCGCAGCCACTGACGTGGACTACGTCATCATGGGTCAGGTCATTGGCGCTGGTGCCGGGCAAATCACAGCTCGTCAAGCCGCAGTAGCTGCCGGGATTCCCATGCAGGTGCCGGCTTTGACAATCAACAAGGTGTGCCTGTCAGGCTTGAATGCAATTGCACTTGCGGACCAACTGATTCGCGCAGGGGAGTGTGACGTTGTTGTCGCGGGCGGCATGGAGTCGATGACGCGTGCACCGCACTTGCTCATGGGCAGTCGTGAAGGCGTCAAATATGGAAACTGGACGATGGTGGACGCCACGGCTCATGACGCGTTGACCTGCGCCTTCGAACACGTGGGCATGGGTGACTCAACTGAACGAGACAACAACCGCTACCCCTACCTCACTCGTGAAGCCCAAGACGCGTGGAGTGCGCGTTCACATCAACGCGCTGCGGCTGCACAGTCGGCAGGGTTGTTTGACTTTGAAATCGAGCCCGTTCTTATCCCACAACGCAAGGGTGACCCGGTGGCCGTTGTGAAAGATGAAGGAATTCGGCCCGAGACGACCACGGAGTCACTTGCTTCACTGAAGCCAGCCTTTGCCAAGGATGGCACCATCACTGCAGGCTCAGCGTCGCAGATTTCAGATGGTGCATGCGCTGTTGTGGTGATGCGCAAGAGTAAAGCCGAGTCCATGGGTGTGCAGTGGCTTTGCGAAATCGGCGCGCACGCAATGGTGTCTGGTCCTGACACCTCGTTACATGCGCAGCCAGCGAATGCCATTGCCAAGGCGTGCGCCAAAGAAGGTTTGGCGCCCACAGATTTGAATTTGCTCGAAATTAACGAAGCATTCGCGGCAGTTTCCCTGGTTTCGGTGGCCGCACTTGGTGTTGATGCCGAACGCGTGAATGTCAATGGTGGCGCCATCGCACTGGGTCACCCAGTGGGGATGTCCGGCGCGCGAATCGTGTTGCACTTGGCACTGGAGTTGCAGCGTCGCGGTGGAGGTGTCGGCGCGGCCGGCCTGTGCGGTGGTGGCGGTCAAGGTGATGCACTCATCATCCGGGTTCCTGCGCGCTCGTAGGTTCGCAAGGCGCGCCCCAACCTGTCTAGGCGCTAGCCATCGCCTAGCGTTGCCGCGTGGACATTGCGGCGATGGTGGCTGGCGTTCGGGAACGCCAACCCCGTGCGCTTGCACGTGCGATTAGTGTTGTTGAAGACGGGGCACCTGAAGTGCGCGCGCTTATGCAAGCGGTTGCCGCTGATGCAGGGCACGCACATGTCATTGGTCTGACGGGCTCGCCGGGAGTGGGTAAGTCCACCACCACTTCAGCGCTTATCACTCACTACCGCAGCCAAGACCTCAGTGTTGCGGTGTTGGCATGTGACCCAACATCGCCTTTCTCCGGCGGTGCCATTCTTGGCGACCGCGTTCGTATGCAAGAACACTTCCTTGACCCGGGTGTCTACATCCGCTCAATGGCATCGCGGGGACATTTGGGTGGGCTGTCGGCAACGACAACTCAAGCGGCCCGTCTGCTCGATGCGGCTGGGTTCGACATCATCTTGATTGAGACCGTCGGCGTGGGTCAAAGTGAAGTGGAAGTTGCGGCCGCTGCCGACACAACTGTGGTGTTACTCGCTCCCGGGATGGGCGATGGGATTCAAGCCACGAAGGCTGGGATTCTTGAAGTTGGCGATATCTTCGTCGTGAACAAGGCCGACCGAGATGGCGCGCACGAGACAGTCCGGGAACTACGGCATTCCCTTTCCCTTGCTGCGGATGTGAGGGCACATCCGGCGGACCCGGACGAATGGACGCAGCCCATCCTGCTCACGGTCGCAAGCACGGGTCAGGGCATCGCTGAACTAGCCGAAGCCCTGACAAGTCACCGGACCTGGCTCACTACGACCGAGCCGGGTCAGGCACGTGCCTCGCTGCGAGCCGCAGCCGAACTGGAGGCTGTGGTGCTTGCCACACTTCGGGCGCGAGCCCATGCTGTGCGCGACGACGCCCGGTTCGCCGCTCTGGCAGCGCAGGTGGCGGCAGGTAGCCGTGATGCATACACCGCTGCTGAGGTTCTACTCTCTGAGCGTGACTGAACACATTGAGGACGGCCGCCGTCGCTGGCAGGAACGCTACGCCGCGGAACTGGCCAAAGGCACTGTCCGCAAGCCCACACCGAAGTCCCTTTCTGGGGACGACC
>RGCY01000154.1 GCA_009918865.1 Actinomycetota bacterium | reverse complement strand
CCAGATCAAGCAGCGGAGACCGGGCGTTGAGCAGCGCTATGCGCAGACGTTTGTGCCGGAATAGCAAGTACCGCCACAGCCACATCAGCCGCCGCCATCATCTCAGCGGCGCGCGCGATGAGACCTGCGATGGGCTGCCCCAACGCCGAAGCCGCGGCAGCCAGCAATTCAGATGACGCTTCCTTGTGACCACGTTCAATTTCGCTGAGGTAGCCGACTGACATCCCGGCCGCAGCCGCAACATCACGAAGTGAGCGCTGCTGTTGAACCCGAGCGGCTCGCAACGTGGACCCGAGAGCGTGACGAAAAAGCATGGTCACTGCGTTCCTCCTTGGTCCCGTGGGTCTGCCGGCTCTGCCCGGTCTGCTCGGTCTCACCAGTCGCGCCTGTGCGTGACGACTGTTGTGCGAGAAGGGTACTCGCAGAAGTGGCTATGTGGCGCGTGTCAATGCTGCGCGCGCCGTGGTCAACGCAGCAAACCCTGTGAGCCCAACTCAGGCCGAGGTGTCGAGCCGTAACGCATCAAGCAGGAGTTGCAGTGCGGCATCCACCGTGGCTGCTCGCACATCATCTCGGTCACCCTCAAAGACGCAGGTGCGTGCAGCAGAGTGAGTTGGGGTGCTCACCGCAAGCCACACATTCCCGGCAGCGACATCACCATCCGAACCGGGTCCTGCCACCCCGGTGCAGGCAACTGCGACATCCACCCCGGCAACCCGCCTTGCCCCATCAGCCATCGCACGCGCTGTCCACTCGCTGTAGACGCTGTGGTCTTGTAGCCCGTGAGCATCAATGCCCAACACCTGTGCTTTCGCAGCAGCGGAATACGCCACCAAACCTGCGCTCACGACATCAGATGCTCCAGGCGGTTCGGTCAGCACAGAGCAGAGAAGTCCACCTGTGAGACTTTCAGCAGTGGCAAGTGACCAACCGCGCACCCGCAAGATGTGATGCACCGTGTTAACAAGATGAGATGTGGCCGAGCTCATGCCCTGACGCGCTCAACCCGAGCGGCATTAACGAAGTAATCAATACCCGTGACAACCGTGACCACCACCGCTGCGGCAAGAATCAGTACCGCGAGGGAATGCCACACCCCCACCGGATTCAACAAGAACGCGACGATGGCGAGCATCTGCAAGGTTGTCTTGGTTTTGCCGCCGCGGCTAGCTGGCACCACACCATCGCGGAGCACCGTGAACCGCCAGACCGTGATGGTCACTTCACGGGTCATCACGACCACAGTCACCCACCATGGAATGTTGCCCAACGCACTCAGACACATCAGTGCAGCGCCGGTGAGGGCCTTGTCGGCGATGGGATCGGCCAGGGCACCGAACTGCGAAGTTTGCCCCCATTTGCGCGCAAGGTTGCCGTCGTAGAGATCGGTGAGCGATGCAATGAGAAAAACCGTGACGGCGGCAAAATGACGCTCACCGGCACCCGGCTGAAAAACCAACATGACAAACACCGGGACCAGCAGGAATCGCAACCCCGTCAGCACATTGGGCCAATTCAAACGTGGGTTCATGACTTTGCGCCCACCCTCACAACGAGGTCTGCGCCATCACTGGACTGAACCACACCGGTGACAATATCCCCAACCTTGAAGTTTTCGTGGGTTGCTGGTTCCCACGAGACCGTGGCGCAGCCATCAACTTCCGGGGCTTGATGAGCCGCGCGGCCTTCGGCCCCATGCCCGCTGACTGACTCAATCAGGACATCAACTTTTTGACCCACTCGGTCTTCAGCACGCTGCGACACCAGTTCATCGACAAGAGCGCTGACTCGTTCAACGCGCGCTGCAACCTCAATGGGGTCAATCTGTCCTGCCAAGGCAGCCGCTTCGGTGCCATCTTCGGGGCTGAAACCGAAGACCCCAACTGCATCCAGCCGAGCATTCACAAGGAAGTTTTCTAGTTCAGCAACATCCGCGTCAGTTTCACCCGGAAAACCCACAATCACATTGCTGCGAATCCCACATTCAGGTGCTGCATCGCGCATCTGGGCAATGAGTGCAAGGAAATCTTCGGTGTTACCGAATCGGCGCATCCGGCGCAGCACATCGGCACTGGCATGTTGGAACGACATGTCGAAGTAGGGCACCACGCCTGGCGTGCCCGCGATGGCGGCGAGGATTTCTGGGCGCATTTCTGCAGGTTGCAGATAGGAGGTGCGGACCCACTGCAGTCCGGGCACCTGCGCTAGATCGCGGAGCAATGATGCAAGCAGGTGCGTGCCACCTAGGTCTTTGCCGTAAGAGGTGGTGTTTTCACTCACGAGCACCACTTCGCGCACGCCTTGCTCTGCGAGCCAATGTGCTTCAGCAATCACTTCTTCGGCGGGCCGTGACACAAATGCGCCGCGAAATGACGGGATTGCGCAAAACGAGCAGCGGCGGTCACAACCGCTGGCAAGTTTCAGAGGTGCTGTCGGACCGCCCGCAAGTCGACGGCGGACAACTTCACCGACCCCACCCTGACCCACACGCGCGGCGTGACCGGGTAGCACGACATCTTCGGATGCGGCCGGGCGCTGTGCTGGCGAGATGGGTAACACAAGACGGCGGTCGGTCGGAGTGTGAGATGCAGGTCGCTCGCCCTGAACGATGCGGCGCAAGCGTGCTCCGAGATCGGGGTAAGCATCGAAGCCGAGCACCGCATCGGCTTCTGGAAGCACATCGGAAAGTTCCTCGCCATAACGCTGTGCGAAACACCCGACAGCCACCACGGCTTGCACATTGGTCGACCCCTTGAGGTCTGCGGCGGCGAGTAGCGCATCAATAGAGTCTTTCTTCGCGGACTCAATGAAACCGCAGGTGTTGACCACGATGGCTTCAGCATCAGATGGCTCGTCAACAATGGTCCAACCGTCCGCCGAGAGCCGACCGGCAAGTTCTTCGCTGTCAACATCATTGCGAGCACAGCCAAGGGTGACCAGTGCAACCGTACGCGACGAATCGGCGGACTCTTGGGTTGTTGACACGGACGGAGAGCCTACGACCTATCGACTCCCGGCCGGCTTATGCGCGCAAGGTTGCCGGCATCCGGGCACCGACCATGTTGTCAATGGCAAACGGAGCCGGGCTTGGACTGAACAATTGAACGTGAGTGCCACTCGTTGAGGGCACGCTCGTGCGATGGCGAGCATC
>RGCY01000153.1 GCA_009918865.1 Actinomycetota bacterium | reverse complement strand
ACTGCGATGTGGGCGCCTTCACGACTCCTAGAGTAAACATTCGACAAAAACATCAAGCAGGGCGTCGGTGACGGCAACAACATCAAAGTCATCAGCGCGTCGCAAACCTGCAGCAACCAACTCAGTGCGCAGCGACTCATCATCAAGGACTGCCACAACCGCGGCCGCCAACGAAATCGGGTCGCGCACCGGAACATGGCGAGCGGCAGTGTTTTGGCTCACGGCGACAAAGGCTGGGAGGTCTGTTGCCACCACAGCAGTGCCACTCGCCATCGCCTCCACCAACACAATCCCCATGGATTCGCCACCACGGTTTGGGGCGACGTACACATCAGCGTTCGCGAAAACGCCCGGCTTATCAGCATCGGTTACCTCGCCCAACTGCTGAACGCCGGAAGGCAAATCAGTCCGAGTCATACGGCCGGCGACGAGCAACTGGGCGTGCGGACGTGATGCACGAATCAAGGGCCAGGCTGTCAGCAGGTCATCCAGGCCTTTGCGCGGTTCATCTCCGCGACCCAGAAAAAGTATCTGCCCTGATTCACGTCCCGGACCGGGCTTAGGGATGACTGCACGCTTGAATGCAGCCACCGCAACCGGGTTTGGGATAACAGTGATGGGAATCGTGGGTTTAAGCGTTCGCGCGGTGGCAGCAGCTGCGTCGCTCACCGCGATTACCGTCTTGATTTTCGTCAATGTCTGCCGCAACCAGGGACTTGCCAAACGCAACAACGCCGCGGACTCAACATGAGCATGGAATGTGCCAACAACCGGGATGTCGGCTCGCCAGGCCGAGTGCACCGCTGGTCGAGCAAGTGCTGGCACAAAAGGTTCGTGCACGTGCACAATCTGAACGCCGGTGCGTTGTAGCCAATTCGCAACAAGGGCTCTCTGCCCGAGTGCGATGCGCACCGGAGCGGTTGACCCGTTGATGTTCACGCCGCGCGCTGTGCCGGCGTTGGTGAGCCACGCCGGCCATCCTGAAAAGCGCCGTCCCACTGCTGCCGGGTCTGACACAGGAGCCAACACATGCACATCCACATCCCGGGCCAACAAAGCAGTCACGACATCACACACATGTGACTGAACACCACCGGGGACACTCAGGTCATACGGGCACACAATCCCAACACGAAATTGCGGTTCAGCGTGCGACGGGTCTGCGTCTGCCGTGTCAGTTGAAGGGTCTACATCCGGAGTTACTTTTGTTGCGAGAGTGTCGTCGTGGAGTCGCGCGTGGTGGTCAGGCATCTACACCCACGCCTTCCCAGATGGGTTGCAGCGCCCGCCAATCTTGTGGGTGCATCGTGACACTTTCGGAGAAACGGTCGGCCAGGTTTTGTGTTGTGATGCTGACAACATCACGCCGCGGCGCTTCGTAGTCAACTGCGATGGGGTCGAGGAATTGAATGTGCATTGCAGGACCGGCGTACCAAAGCCTCGCGGGAATCAAAGGTGCGCGAGTTTGGTAGGCCAACAAGGCAGGACCCGCAGGCAACATTGCTGTTCCACCTGCAAATTGCACAGGAACTCCGATGGAACCTCCCACCATCCGATCCGCGACCAGGGCCACCGCCGCTTGCGCCTCCAGTGCAGTTCGCAAACGCCCAAGGGCGCCTGCTCCAGAATCTAGGGGCACCACAGCCATTCCCAAACCTGTGCGCAGATTCATAAAAACGCGGAAGAGTCGTTGCGGCTGAATGCGTTCAGCCACAGTGACGACATCGTGCTGCTGAGCCAGCCACGCACCAGCCAAATCCCAGTTCGCCATGTGCGGTAGCGCAATCACCACACCGTGCCCCTGCGCCAAGGCCGTGTGCAACATGGGTTCTCCATGCACGATCACTCGTTCCAAAATAAGCGAGCGCCGATGTGATGCGAGTTCAAACAACTCGGCCCAATAGCGGCCATACGACCGCACATTTGCGAGCACGAGAGCTTCAAACTCAACTTCGTTCAAATGGGGTGCAACTGCACGAAGGTTCGTACGCAGTGCTGTGCTGTCAATCCAGCCGCGGCGCAGGGCAAACGGAATCCGAGCGTGGATGAGTCGCGATGAAAGCGTCGTAGGCAGTATTCGACCAAGGGCCCAGATGACTAGCCACATCACGCCGCGCGTACACCTTTGCGCACCAAGTTGATGCGCTGGAAGACAGTGATGGTGCCCAGCACGGCCAACAGTGCAAACGCACCGTAGAGACCAGGGAGCCAACCGAAGGCAGCGCACGTGGTGCCTGCTGCCATCAAGATGAGTCGTTCCGCGCGTTCCATGAGTCCACCGCTGACAGCAATGCCACCGGCTTCGGCGCGCGCCTTCACATAGGGCACGAGCATGCCGGTCACAACGACCGTGACACCCGAAACAATTGCCCACAGTGGCGCAACTGGGTCTGCATGGGCATGCCGTAGCAGGTAGACCGCCACTGATGCCGACAACGCGCCATCTGCAACTCGATCCAGAGTGGAATCCAAGAACGCACCCCACGAGGATGTGGTGCCCCGGCTGCGCGCAATCGCGCCATCGAGAATGTCGAGCACGACAAAAACGGCGACGAGAACGGTACCGAGTCCAAAGCGGCCAAATGGAAAGGTGGCGACTGCACTGATGCTCGCCCCGAGGCCACCGATGACGGTGATGACGTTGGCGTTCACCTTCTTGGCCGCCATCGCTTCCGCCACAGGGTCTATGACCTTGGAGACGGTCTCCCGGGTGGCGTCGTTGTTCAACACGTAGGTCATCGTACGCACCCGACTCGGCACAGTCGCCCGTTTTCAAGCCTTGAAAGCGGCAGATAATGGCCCGGCGATGCTCAACCAGACGTTAAGCCAGGTGCGGCAGACTAGAGCAACGATGAACGTGCTTGTGCTCGGTCTGCCGGGCAGTGGATGCTCAAGTCTGACCGCGGCGCTGCGGGCCTACGGTCTTGATGCCCATGAATCAGCCTTGGGCGCTCAGCAATGGCCCACGAGTGCTCCGAGCCAACTCGATAGCGACCCAGTCTCCACGCGAGATGATGCTGCCAACCAAGAATCTGAATGGCCTGCACACATGCGCTCGCACGTAGATGCCGTGGTTGTCGCCGCATCAGCGCGTGACGGCATCAACGATGAGTTGGCCTCCACATGGGAAGCACTTGCAGAGAACTACATCCCACGCATACTCGTGTGGACCTTCAGCGA
>RGCY01000152.1 GCA_009918865.1 Actinomycetota bacterium | reverse complement strand
GAAGCCTCAGTCAACGTCAGCCAGTGCCTCTCGCACATCAGGTGCTTCAGCAAAGGCTAAGAAGGGTGGTCGCTCCCGTGTCTGAGAACGTGTTCTCCCATGATGACGGCGATGTCGACACGAGGCAGGCTGCTGAAATGGTGGCACCGGGTGTGGACACATCTCTGCCTGAGTCCGATGCCGCCAACCTGTCGCTGGCTGGTTCACCCGTTGAAGTGCCAGATGTCACGGAGCACATGACGGATGCGCACGGCGCACACGATGAAGTGTCACCTGTGAACTCATCAGACGTTCCTTCGGTGCCTATTCCGCAGACTGGTGAGCCAAGAGTCGATGCCGCATTAGCTGCGTTGGGTGATGTGGACCCATCCGCACCATCCGATGCCGTTGCACCACTCGGTCAGGTCTATGACCGGTTGCATCGTGTGCTCACCCAACCCTGAATCGCCCGAACGTGAGTGGTCGTCGTCGGCTGGACGCTGAGTTGGTACGCCGCCACTTAGCACGCAGTCGTGAGGACGCGAAGGACCTCATCGATGCAGGCCGCGTCTTCGTTGGTGGGTTTGTTGCGACAAAAGCCGCACGGCAAGTTCAGGAATCAGAATCAGTGACCATCGCTGGCGGCACTGATTCATGGGTATCCCGAGGTGCCCACAAACTCCTCGGTGCCTTGGCTGAATTTATGCCGGCCGGGCTCGTTGTCACGGGTCGACGATGCCTAGATGCTGGCGCGTCGACGGGGGGCTTCACACAAGTGTTACTCCATCATGGCGCAGCGACAGTGATTGCTGTGGATGTTGGGTACGGGCAACTTCATTGGTCATTACAAACTGATCCCAGAGTGGATGTGGTGGATCGTTGCAATGTGCGCGAACTCGACGCGGCGCGCATCGGCGGTTGCGTGGACTTGGTTGTGGCTGACTTGAGCTTCATCAGTCTTCGGTTGGTGCTGGCAAATCTGATTGCGGTGACGAATGACCGCGGCGACATCGTCGTCATGGTTAAGCCTCAGTTCGAAGTTGGGGTTGAGCGCATCGGTGCAAACGGAGTAGTGACCGACCATCAGGCTCGCATTGATGCGGTGGCCGACGTAGCCCGCGCTGCTGAGGCTCTGGGGTGGGGAGCGGTGTCCGTTGTGGCAAGTCCACTGCCTGGTCCGGCAGGCAACGTGGAGTACTTCCTGTGGTTACGTCAAGGCGCATCAATCGTCACTGATGCGATGATTGCCCGCGCCGTCGAGGGAGGTCCGCAATGAGGGTTGTCGCATGTGTGGTCCATCCGGGACGAGCCGCTGCGGTGGATGCCGCTGAACAAGCAGTTCGTGCACTCGTCGCGCAGGGACTTGCCGTGTGTGTGGATTCTGACGACGACCCAACCGAACGCCTACGCAACGCCGGTGCACGCCATGTGGCTCTGGATGAAGTGTCAGCCGAAATCGTCATCGCTTTTGGTGGCGACGGCACAGTGCTACGCGCTGCAGAAGTGAGTCATGCGCAACATTTGCCCTTGCTCGGTGTGAACCTTGGACACGTTGGGTTCCTCGCTGAAGCCGATGTTGACGCCATCCCTGTGCTTGTGGATGCCGTGGTCTCGCAGACCTACACAGTTGAAAAGCGCATGGCCTTGAGTGTGCAGGTGGAGCATCCGAACGGTAGGCATTGGCAGTCGTGGGCACTCAATGAGGTGGGCGTTGAACGTGCCGGAGAGCCGCGAATCATTGAACTTGGTGTCGCCATTGATGGTGAGCCGCTTTCGCGCTACGGGGGAGATGGGCTGGTCTGCGCCACTCCGACAGGTTCAACGGCTTACGCATTTAGCGCGGGTGGACCTGTGATCTGGGCGGAGGTGGAAGCGATGTGTGTGGTGCCGGTGAGCGCACATGCTCTGTTCGCGCGCCCGATGATTGTTGCTCCATCAAGTGAAGTGACTGTTGAGATGCTGTCATCAACTCCCGCAATGTTGTGGGCAGATGGTCGTCGAGGCGAGTCTTTAACTCAAGGGACACGCATAACAGTGGTCAGGCATGCCGACGATGTTCTGTTTGCGCGCCTGCACACATCACCATTCACGCGCCGATTGGTTGCGAAGTTTGAGCTTCCACTGACTGGCTGGCGTGATCGCGGTCGCACATGATTACGGATTTATGTGTGCGCGGTTTGGGGACCGTGACACTGGCCGAAGTGCAGTTCAAACCTGGACTCAACGTCATAACAGGTGAGACCGGTGCCGGAAAGACGATGCTGCTTCGTGCACTGACCTTGGTCATCGGTGGCAAAGCAGATCAGTCATGGATCGCCCACAGTAGTAACGAAGCGGTCGTGGATGCTGTCTTCTCGGTTTCGGATGATGTCTATCAGCGTGCAGTCGAAGTGGCCGAAGATGCGTGTCCGCCCGACGCGTCTGAGGCCACTGTTGCTCTGGGCAGAGTCGTGGGAGCACGTAGTCGGGCAAGTGTCAATGGTCGCCTCGTTCCAGCGGCCACACAAACTGACGTGGCGGAACATCTCATGAGCATTCATGGACAGCATGAACAGCGTTCTCTGATACGCGCCGGCAAGCAGCGCGAGGTTCTTGATCGTTTTGGAGGCAGCGAGCACCTAGAGCAACTGCAGACGCTAGCCGAAGTGTTTGGTTCGCTGCGGAGATTGAAACAGCGCATTGCGGAACTTCAAGCGCTACACGCATCTGCACTCGTTAATTCCGTGGCGGCTAATGAGATGTGCTCCACGTTTGATCGGTTGGCACCTGCGGACGACGAGTTGCGCTCGTTGGATGAATCGATCGCTCTTGTGACTGAGTCTGAGACCGTGCGCAGCACAATCGCGGCTGTCCTGACCGCGGTAGAAGGGCACGAAAACGGTGGCGGAGTGCGTAGCGCGTTGCATGTCGCCGCGCGTGAGTTGCTGAAACTTGGGGAGCGGCATCCGTCACTATCAGCGGTATCCCAGCGGCTTGTCGCCGCCGCCGCGGAAGTTGACGACATCGCCACCGAGGTTCGAGCCGCTTTCGATTCCGTCGATTCAAATCCAGCCGAAATTGAACGCCTGCATAGTCGTCGCGCAGACCTAATGCGTTTACTGCGCCTGACTGGTCAAGCTGACATTCCTGCACTTCTTTCTGCACACATCAGCAACCCGGTTGCTGTGATTCTAGACAGCGAGGAGACTGGCGAGGCCCTCCTCACTTCCTACACAGGAATCAACATCGCTGATCATTTCACTCGTTGCAGTTGTTGTGAT
>RGCY01000151.1 GCA_009918865.1 Actinomycetota bacterium | reverse complement strand
GTTGAGAGCGCGACTGGCCCTTTACCGCGCACCATGGCCATCATCTGATGCAAGGACGCTTGTGACCAGCACCCTTGTGGCCAATATCGGCCAACTTGTGACCAACGACCCAACCATGGGTGACGGCTCACCGCTGGGCGTAGTGAACGGCTGCTCACTTATCGTGGACGATGGCGTCGTTGCTGCGGTGCTTGCGCAGAATGCTCCTGAACCAGCATGTGACACGCGCATCGACGCCGATGGTCGCAGCGTCATTCCAGCATTCGTGGATTCGCACAATCACCTGTTGTTCGCCGGCAATCGCAGTGCCGAATTCGCTGCCCGGATGGCTGGTGAACCGTATGCCGCCGGCGGAATCATGACCACGGTCACGGCAACCCGCGCGGCCAGCGATGGTGACCTGCTGCGCAATGCGCAACGACTCATCGCCGAAGGTCGGGCACAAGGCACAGGCACCGTCGAAACCAAAACTGGTTACGAATTGACTCGCGATGGCGAGCTACGGCAAACCCAGGTTGCAGCAGCGCTGCAAGACGAAGGGTTCGTTGACGCAGTCACGCTGTTGGCCGCGCATGTTCCACCACCAGAGATGGGCGTTGACGACTATGTGCAGGTCATCGTCAACGAGATTATCCCCGCAGTGGTTGGTCGCGCTCAATGGATCGATGCATTCTGCGAGCAGGGCGCATTCAACCTTGAGCAATGCCGCGCCGTGCTTGAGGCAGGTGCTGCGGCTGGGATGGGTGTGCGTATCCACGCAAACCAGTTGAGCAACATGGGAGCAGTTCAGTTGGCTGTTGAACTTGACGCCGCCAGCGCAGACCACTGCACGCATTTGTCAGATGCCGATATTGACGCATTTGGAAACTCTTCGACTGTGGCAACTCTGCTGCCGGCATCGGATTTCAGCACCCGTTCCCCTTATCCAGCAGCGCGCAGACTGCTCGATGCTGGTGCCACAGTGGCGCTTGCCACCAACTGCAACCCAGGCTCGTCGTACACAACATCGATGCCATTCGTCATTGCACTCGCAGTCCGCGAAATGGGGATGACTTGCGCTGAGGCGCTTTGGTCCGCCACTGCCGGTGGTGCGCAGGCACTTCGGCGCACCGATGTTGGCACCTTGCGAGTTGGCTCACGTGCTCGGTATGCGGTTCTTGACGCTCCTTCTTATGAACATCTCGCCTACCGCCCAGGCGTTCCGTTGGTGCAGGCCTGAATCTCCCACCGCCCGAATCCCGGGTGGCTCGATGCGCGTGTCAGTGGCCCTATGTAGCGTGACTCACATGAGTGCCATGGTCGCCAGAACTCGCAACCCACGAAGCATCACAATCTCGGCGGGCATGTGCTTGGTGCTGGCCACGACTGGTTGTTCGCAGCCCCAGTCGAAGGTTGCAGCGCACGAACAGAATTCAACTCAGACTCAGTCCACCACTGATTTTGTCATGAGAGATGGGATGCCTTCGCTCACTGCCCAAGCAGCCTCATGTGGCCGTGAGCAAGCGCAGGATGGCAGCGTCGGTCCTGTGACATGTGACGATGGTCGAGTCAACGCAGCAGTCTTCGCTGACATGCTGGCCATGTCTCCGCGATTGTTTGCTCTCCCCCGCGTGGATGACTGGTCCCAAGTGCAGGGCGCAGTTTGTGCTGACTACCGTGAAGCCGGCACAATCCCCATCACCTCGGATGCGTACACATACCGCTACATCGCGGACCGGTGGTCAGATTTCCCAGATTTCCCAACCCCTGATGCGTTCAACATGAACTTGGTGAACGAGGTCTACTGCAAGTAGCCACGACCTAGGACTTGGTTACCGCTTCCTTGGCTGCGAAAGGGTCGGCGTCGATACCGGCCTCAAGGCGCTGTTGCGCCGTGATGGGAGTTGGCGCGTCCGTCAGTGGGTCGGCACCGCCACCAGTCTTGGGGAACGCGATCACATCGCGCAGCGATGGTGCACCCGTGAGCAACATGCAAATGCGATCCCAACCGAAGGCGATGCCACCATGTGGCGGTGGGCCGTACTTGAATGCCTCCAACAAGAAGCCGAACTTCTCATTGGCTTCCTGCTCTGACAAACCAAGCAGTGTGAACACACGTTGCTGCACATCTCCCCGGTGGATACGAATTGAGCCGCCGCCGATTTCGTTTCCGTTGCAGACGATGTCGTATGCCCATGCCAATGCTTGGTCCGGCGACTCCTCAAAGCGGTCCACCCACTCCGAGTTTGGTGATGTGAACGGGTGGTGCACCGCAGTCCAGCCAGGGTTCCCGTTGTCATCTTCAATCGCTTCGAACATGGGGGCATCAATTACCCACAGGAAGGACCACGCGGACTCATCAATCAACCCACCGCGCTCACCAATTTCCAAACGCGCCGCACCGAGCAGAGCCAGGGCGTCAGACTTCTTGCCTGCGGCGAAGAAGACGCAGTCGCCGGCCTTTGCACCAACTGCATCCATCAAACCAGCGCGCTCCGCATCGGACAGGTTTTTGGCCACTGGTCCGCCGAGTTCAACTCCACCATCGACGACGTCGAATGTGACGTAAGCCAAGCCCTTAGCTCCGCGCTGCTTCGCCCATTCCTGCCAGGCATCAAATGCCCGGCGCGGCTGGTCTGCGCCACCGGGCATCACCACCGCACCAACATGTTCGGCTTGGAACACTCGAAACGGCGTGTCCTTGAAGAACTGCGTGAGGTCAACTAACTCGCACCCAAAACGCAAATCTGGCTTGTCAGAGCCATACCGATCCATGGCCTCGAAGTAGGTCATACGCGGAATGCTGCCGATTTCGTGATCCAGCACGCCCTTCCAGAGCGCGCGGACAATCTCTTCGCCAACTTCAATGATGTCGTCTTGTTCAATGAACGACATTTCTATGTCGAGTTGCGTGAACTCTGGCTGACGGTCTTTACGGAAATCTTCATCGCGGTAACAGCGGGCAATCTGGAAATAGCGCTCCATGCCGGCCACCATGAGTAGCTGCTTGAACAACTGCGGACTTTGCGGCAGGGCGTACCAATGCCCTGGCTGCAGACGCACCGGCACCAAGAAGTCGCGAGCGCCTTCTGGAGTGGAACGTGTCAGTGTTGGTGTCTCAATTTCAACGAAATCGCGCGCCAACAACACATCGCGAGCAATGCGGTTGACATCCGAGCGCAGACGCAGCGCGCGCGCAGGCGCCGGGCGGCGCAGGTCAAGATAGCGATGACGCAATCGAGCTTCTTCACTGACATTGAC
>RGCY01000016.1 GCA_009918865.1 Actinomycetota bacterium | reverse complement strand
TTGTCGTACGCAGCGCGCTGCAACTGCGTGACGACCGCTTCTTGTCCAATGAGTTCCGACCAGACCCCGTCTGCGGCAACGCTAGAACGTTCAGTCATCGAGAACCGAATCCACAACTGCCGCCACCTGCACCGCAACGTCAGCGACTCCAACGGACGCGTCAATCACCCGATAGCGCTGGGGGTTGACTTGTGCACGCGCAAGAAATCCTGCTCTCACTGCGTCATGAAATTCAATTGACTCAGCCTCAAGGCGATCTGGGCGCGCAACTCGGGAGAGCCCAATGCGGGGGTCAAGATCGAGCACAATCACCAAATCGGGCACCAAATTTCCCGTCGCCCACATTGATAAACCTTCAACATCTGCTTCGCCGAGACCACGGGCAATTCCTTGATAAACCACCGACGAATCAAGGTAGCGATCAAGCACCACGCACGCACCTTGCTGTAATGCAGGGCGAATCACGTTATGAGCATGATCTCCGCGAGCAGCGGCAAACACGAGTGCTTCGGCGCGCGGTGCCAGACCCACAAACTCTTGGTCAAGTGCCACCCGGCGCAAGGCCAAGTTTCAAGTCAGGTCGTGTGGTTGCCAGATGTGCCGCGAGCAAGTTGATTTGCGTGGACTTGCCAACTCCTTCGCCACCCTCAAAGACGATGAGACGCCCGGATTGGCCCGACGAGTTACCACTGGAAACCACGCGCAGACCCTACGCCGCAGCGGACGCGTTCGTCACTTTGATGTGCGGCGAGAAGCGGTGCTGCGCTTCGTGGTCGCCTTCGCACCACCCGTGGATGTGCGCGAACCGCTGCGCGAGCGAGCCGGTTTCGTGGCTGGGGCGGCAAGCCGTCGCTCTGCGAGCAGATCACTTGCACGTTCAACGGACAGTGTGGATGGGTCATCAACTTTGCCCAAGGACGCATTCGTCTCGCCGTCGGTGACGTAGGGACCGAAGCGACCTTCCTTAAGAATGATTTTGCGTTGAGTCGTTGGGTCGACTCCCACCACAACCTCAGGTTTGGCCGCGGCGCGACCACGGCGGTAGACCTTCGGTTGAGCGAGAATCTGTTCCGCCTGCTCAAGGGTCAAACTAAAAACCTGCTCCGGATCTTCGAGTGAACGGTAATCCGGACGTGGCTCGGTCATCAGTGCGACATAGGGGCCGCTTGGACCGAAGTTGGTGCGAATCTCCAGACCCGTGCCGGTCTGCTCGCCAACAACTCGCGGAAGTCCTAGCAAACGCAGTGCGTCGTCCAAGGTCACGGTTTGCGGTGTCAAACCTAGAGCCAGCGATGCACGCCGCGGTTTCGGCGCATTCGATTTGCGACGTGCTGGCTTTGCCCCTTCTTCAACCGCGGTCTCGGGTAGCACTTCTTCCACATAAGGCCCGTATCGCCCGGTGCGCACCACCACCGGCAAACCCGTGTCAGGGTGCGTTCCTAGTTCGCGATCTGTTGATGGTGCAGCGATGATTTCCGCAGCACGCTCAGCTGTGAGCTGATCAGGTTCAACATCTGGTGGGATGCTGGCTCGCGCCCCATCTTCACCTTCCTGCACGTATGCACCGTAACGACCCACGCGCACGAAGTAGTTAGTGTCACCAATCCGATAGGACGAAACAGCCTTTGCATCGATTTCGCCGAATCCACTGAGCAGTGTTTGCAGACCGGGGAAATCGTCGCCACCGTTGTAAAAGCGGCGCAGTGCGGTCAGCCGCGGCTCGCGACCATTGGAAACTTCATCAAGTTCTTCTTCCATTGAAGCAGTGAACTCGTAATCAACAAGCGCGGCGAAGTGTTGCTCAAGCAGTTGCACAATCGCGATGCCAAGGAAAGTCGGTACGAGCGTGGAACCTTTACGCAACGCATAGCCACGATTCTCAAGCAACGTGATGATGGATGCATAGGTGCTCGGACGGCCAATGCCTCGTTTTTCCAACTCTCCAACAAGGGATGCTTGGGAATACCTGCGCGGCGGATTTGTCGTGTGACCTTTGGCAGACAAGTCGGTAACTTGAACATCCTGCCCGACCTTCAAAGGTGGCAAACGCTTGTCCAGACTCGATGCGCCATCACCGTCATCAGACACATCTTCAAGTGCCGCTTTCCAACCAAGAAATGTGTAGACACTGCCATTCGCAACGAAGCCTGCAACGCGTCCATCCGGCAGATTCGTCGACAACCTCACTGTGGTGGCTTCTAGGCGAGCATCTGCCATCTGCGAAGCAACCGTGCGTCGCCAAATCAATTCGTAGAGCAGGAATTGGTCTTGGGCAAGTTCGGAACGGGCCTGCGCTGGGCTGCGGAAGGAATCTCCAGCAGGGCGGATGGCTTCGTGCGCTTCCTGCGCATTCTTGACCTTGTTTGCATACTGTCGTGGTTGCGCATACGACGCACCAAACGCATCTTCAACCGCAGCGCGAGCGGCTTTCATTGCAGTCTCACTCAATGATGTTGAGTCCGTACGCATATATGTGATCCAGCCGCTTTCATATAGCGACTGCGCCACTCGCATGGTGCGCTGTGGCCCCCACTTGAGGCGACTTGATGCATCCTGTTGCAAGGTTGATGTCGTAAATGGCGCACGAGGCTTGCGCACTTCTGGGCGCGACTGCACATCCGTAACGGACAGCACTTGCCCTTGCAGCGATGCAACCACAGCCTGCGCAGTTGGCTCATCCAGAATCAAGCAGTCTTTTGTCAAGACTCCCGAATCGTTGAAGTCACTGCTTCGAGCAATGTCCTTACCATCAAGGCTGCGCAGTGCGGCTTCGAATCCACCTGGGTCGCAGGTGGCTGAGATGTCCCAGAAAGCCGCGGCAACAAAACGCATTCGTTCACGCTCACGGTCAACAAGCAGACGCAGTGCAACAGATTGCACGCGTCCGGCGCTGCGTGCATCAGAACCAATCTTGCGCCATAGCACTGGTGAGACTCCATAGCCAAAAAGTCGGTCAACAGTGCGACGCGCTTCTTGAGCATCGACGAGATTGGTGTCGATGTCGCGCGTGTTTTCTGCGGCAGAAGTGATGGCTTCCTTTGTGATTTCGTTGAAGACCATCCGGCGATATGGAACTTTTGGTTTAAGTGCTTGCACGAGGTGCCAGGAAATCGCTTCGCCTTCGCGGTCTTCATCTGTTGCAAGCAAAAGTTCATCCGCATCCTTGAGTGCTGCTCGCAACTCGGTGATGAGTGATTTCTTTTCTGGGCTAATTTCGTAGTAAAGCTCAAAGTCATTGGTGACATCAACACCAGCAAACTCAGCAAACCGCGCTCGCTGCTCAGTGGGGATTTGTGATGCCTTGCTAGGTAGGTCACGAATGTGACCGATGGATGCGCGAACGGTGTAGCCAGGGCCAAGGTATTGCTCGATTGTCTTGGCCTTTGCAGGAGATTCCACAATGACCAAGCGTTGCCGTGCCACCTTGTCGGCCATCGGCGCTCTCCTTGGTGCTCTCACGTGGGTGAAGGGGGCTGCAGGTGCGCAGCCCCCTTCACCGACGGTACGTGTTAGGCGACGTGTGCGTCAGCCGCTTGCTGATCGCCCACTGCAATCGGGCGGCGCTTGCTGATGACGATAGAAGCCACCACCACGAGCGACGCGAGAATTGCTGCAGTGAGACGGACACCGGTGTTTCCGTTTAGTTGTGCAGCGACCACCGCCGGCGCAATCAGCAAAGCCACCAGGTTCATCACCTTGATGAGTGGGTTGATGGCCGGACCAGCGGTGTCCTTGAACGGATCGCCGACAGTGTCACCGATAACAGTTGCGGCGTGGGCTTCAGAACCCTTGCCACCGAAGTGACCATCTTCAACGAACTTCTTTGCGTTATCCCACGCGCCACCAGAGTTGGCAAGGAACACAGCCATGAGCGTGCCCGTGGCAATTGTTCCGGCGAGGAATGAACCGAGTGCGCCGATGCCGAGACCGAAGCCGACGGCAATTGGGGTGAGCACAGCAAGCAGACCTGGGGTTGCCAACTCGCGCAGCGAATCCTTGGTGCAAATGTCCACGACACGTGCGTAGTCCGGCTTCTCAGTGCCAGCCATGATGCCTGGACGAGTGCGGAACTGACGGCGCACTTCGAAAATGATGGCGCCCGCAGCACGCGAAACCGCGTTGATCGCAAGACCAGAGAACATGAACACAACGGCCGCACCTAGAAGCAAGCCAACCAAGTTCGCTGGCTGCGCAACGTTCAGGATGCCCTTGAACTGCTCACCGTCTGCAAGGTTGGTGATGGACACGCCAGCCTTTTGAACAGCTTCAACGATGGCATCACGGAAAGAGCCGAAGAGTGCGGTTGCTGCCAGCACTGCAGTGGCAATCGCAATGCCCTTAGTGATGGCCTTTGTCGTGTTGCCAACCGCATCGAGGCGAGTGAGGACCTGCGCGCCTTCACCGTGCACATCGCCAGACATCTCAGCGATGCCTTGTGCGTTGTCTGACACCGGACCGAAAGTGTCCATCGAGACGATGACACCGACAGTGGTCAGCAGACCAGTGCCCGCCAGCGCAATCGCAAACAAAGACAGCGTGATGGATGCGCCACCAAGCAAGAACGCTCCGTACACGCCAGCACCAATCAGCACTGCTGAATACACAGCGGACTCAAGGCCGAGCGAGATACCAGAAAGAATGACGGTCGCCGGACCAGTGAGCGATGTCTTCGCAACATCGTCCACAGGACGACGGTTGGTCTCGGTGAAGTAGCCAGTGAGAATCTGAATTGCGGCAGCAAGGACCACACCGATGACCACGGCCGCGATCGCAAACCACTGCGGGCTCAAAGGTGATGTCCAGTTATCAAAGGCACTGCCGTCAGATGGCAGGTAGCGCATGGCAGCCACAGCAACCAAGATGACGGAAATAAATGCGGAGAGGAAGAAGCCGCGGTTGATGGCCTGCATACCGGACTTGTCCGAAGGGCGTGGGCTAACAGCGAAAATACCGATGATGGCGGTCAGCACACCAATTGCCGGAACGATGAGTGGCCACACCAAGCCGTACTTAGTCCCGAATGCCCCCACACCCAAGATGAGTGCGGCAACCAAAGTCACGGAGTAGGACTCAAAGAGGTCCGCAGCCATACCTGCGCAGTCACCGACGTTGTCACCCACGTTGTCAGCAATGGTTGCTGCGTTGCGCGGGTCGTCTTCAGGGATGTTCTGCTCAACCTTGCCGACAAGGTCCGCACCAACGTCTGCGGCCTTTGTGAAGATACCGCCGCCAACACGCATGAACATGGCCAGCAGGGCGGCACCGAAACCGAAGCCTTCGAGCACATGTAGCGCATGCTCCTTATAAATAAGGACAACGATGGATGCGCCCAGCAGGCCTAACCCCACGGTGAACATGCCGGCCACACCACCGGTGCGGAAAGCAATCCGCATGGCGCGGTTCTCGCCTGAGTCCTTAGCAGCGGCAGCCACGCGCACGTTGCCGCGCACTGCGAGCCACATGCCCACATAGCCAGTGATTGCCGAGAAGACGGCACCAACGAGGAAGAACAGCGAGCGGCCCAACTTCTCATCTGGGGTGCCTGGGAGGAAGTAGAGCAAAACCACAACCAATCCGGCAAAGCCAGCCAGCGTCTTGAATTGGCGTGCGAGATACGCAGCAGCACCGATTTGCACGGCCTGCGCAATCTCTTTCATCTTGTCCGTGCCCTCATCTGCGGCAAGGACCTCCCGGACAAACCACACGGCGAAAAGCAGGGCTACCACAGCCACAGCGGCCACGATTGTGACAATCGTGGTGCTACTGCTGTCGAGCGTTCCGGCGGCAAGCAAGTGCTGCATAAAGGTCTCCACGTCGGTTTTGCGCGACTCGCGCGATACAAGAACGAGGCGACAGCATAGGGGCAGGGCAAATTCGCTGAATCACTCGGGCGCAGGGCGAGGGTGAGATAACCGCCACATCTGGCGGCATCTGCGCTACTGCGTAGGTTCGATTCGGGCGCCGGCACGGGCATGTGCACACACAGTGAAACCGCGAGGTAGGTCCACTCGCGCATCCACGCATACCCACACACGAGAACTGAGCGTGCCTGCATCCGCCTGGCATGAATCCAGTCGAGCGCCATTTCGCCGGGCGATATCGGCTGCAGGTGGGCAACCCATCTGTGCCGCAGTTAGGGCAGCCACGTCAGCGGCAGTTTGAACTCGCATGCGAGTTAGGACTAAGTCGCACTTCAGGAGTGCCACCCACGTCACCGCGGCCAAAAATGCAACGGCAATCATCGCCATAACTCCGGCTGAGCCGCGCTCTGATGAACGTCCAGTTCCGGTGCGTGCCGTGATGTCCACGCTGCCCCTTTGCAGTGGCAGGCGCTCGCGCCAAGTAGCAAGCAGAGGTGAATTTCCCGTCAACACCATGACTGACACCGCACTTGCCGCCCCAGATGTGGCAAGCGGCACATGCACAGTGCGTACTTCACGGTTCCATGACCGATGTTGCACATTCATGCCATGCCATCGCTAATGCGGCTAAGGGTTGTGGAAGGGGACGCTTCGCTTCAACACATACTGTCACTGTGGCCATCGCGCCATGTGTCGACCTGTTGACATGCACGTTCAACACCTTCACCGAACTCAATGTCAGCGCTGCGGTGGCGCGGACTGACTCCTCGGTTTCACTGCGCATCGCCGCCAACACGCCATTGTGTGCTGCGAGCACGAGCTGGGCGCGGTCGCCAGCAATCGCGACGACCGCACCGAGCACGCACGCTAGAAACACCAACGCCGGAGTGAGTAACGCCAATTCCGCGCTAGCCCACCCACGGTCGCCAAGAAGTTTCTTGAACAATCTCAGAATCCGAAAATCTTGGTAAACGCGTGCATGATGATTTTCCAGATGAGATTGATCATGTCTTGACCTGTGAGAAGTTTCAAGAGCAGGCCCGCAAGCCCCGTCACTGCACAGGTGCCCACCGCGTACTCAGCGGTGCTGAGTCCACGTTCATCGTGACGTATACGGTTGAAGAGATTACGAACGAACATCACGTTGTTCATGTTGACCTCATTTCCAAGGTGACGCCGCCGGATGCGGCGCGAGCGAACTTTCGTGACTTCGTGTTAAGGCAGGCTCGCTAACTCCTTCACCTGTGGAGAGTGCACTGAATGACTGCGCTGTTCACCGAGATGACAGCCACGGCACATGTGCAAAGTGCCCAGCAACCAGCGGCACAACTGTCAGCACCATGAAGGCCGGTAGCGCCATGAGCCCGGTTGGAATCAAAATCAGCACAGCCGCTCGACGTACACGCTCGCGCACGCGCGCTCGAATCTGCTGTGCGGCATCGCGCGAGACCATTGTGAGCAAGTCCGGTAATAGCTGGCCCGTGCTCGCCATATTCGACATTGCTTGACTCATTGAAACCCATGCAGCGTCCATGGCAGCTCGCTGCCATGCCTGCTCAATTGGCGCGCCGACATCCAATGCTGAAGCAACCGCTCGCAAGGTGCCGGTGGTGTCAAGTGATGCGATGTCGCGAACAGCCATCGCAAGGTGCTGCACAAGTGGCAACAGACTCACCTTGCGCATCGCGACGGGTCGCACGCCGCAAGATGCGCCGCGTCACGAGCCAAGACGCGACATTCAATGCCACGCCTATGAACAGCACCACACACCCAAGCGGCGAGCTAACCAACCACTGCAGCGGATTCGCGCCGATGAGCGCGCCGAGAGGGATCGAGAGTAGGGGTAATCCTGTGAGCAATCGTGCGCTCATGATGAGTGACGCTGTTTCTTCGCGAATCAGGGCGTCAGTCTCAAGCCGGTCACGAAAGAGCATCCGAACATGGCTAAGCATTGGTGCGAGCGATGCACCGTTGTGCAATGACGACCGCCAACCCACATCAAGAATGAGACAACTTTCTTGGACCGCGTCTGCGTGAGTAACCGCCGAGATGGTTAGCCAAGGATTAGCGCCAGACTGCGCTGCGACGAGCGCTTCGCGCCCCCAGAGTGCGCTAACTCCAGCCAGTGCTGCCCTCAATGCTGCTTCGGGCTCGGCTGCGCTGAGGCAACGAACGTGCAAAATATCAATGAACTGCACAAACTGCGTGATCTCAAGCGCACGAATTCGCATATTGATGTGACGCCGAAGCAACCAGCGCAACAATGGAATCTGCTCGAAGTTCCCTGGAAAGTTCATGGTCGCAACTGCTGCAGTTGAGCCATGGCGCTCGCATCAGTTCCGTCCGCGATTGACCATGCAGACCTCACAAGGTGCTCGTGAGAGTGGTCAATGACACTTATGTGGGAGATGTGTCTATCCGGATGACGGTCAACATGGATAACCACATGGATGCCGCGTGCAATTGCAATACGCAGGGCCGAAGGATGGATGCCGGTGCTCGCGGCGAGCAAGGCCACTCGAGACAAAACCTCGGCAGGACCATTGGCATGCAAAGTGGAGAATGCTCCATGATGTCCCGTGTTCAACGCCATCAATAGGTCCACTACCTCCTCACCGCGAACTTCACCAACCACGATGCGATCGGGTCTCATCCGAAGTGATTGGCGAACCAAATGCGAAAGCCCAACTTCACTCACACCTCCACTGCCGCGAGCCTGTAGAGAGACGACATGTGGATGCATTGGTTTGAGTTCCGCAGTGTCTTCAATAATCACGATGCGATCTCGCACATCGCATTCACTTATGAGGGCCCGGACCAGTGTGGTCTTGCCACTTCCTGTGCCGCCGGTGACGAGCAATGAATGGCGCTGAGCCACCAGGTGCCGAAGCAACTCGTGAATCTGCGCGTCGAACATATTGCGAGCATGCAAGTCAGACAAAGTCAGTTGACCGCCGCCGAAACATCGGATGGAGATGGCCGTCCCAGCGGTGGCAAGCGGCGGCACCACTGCGTGCAGACGTTGGCCACCGGGAAGGACTGCATCTACGCAAGGGTGGGCATCATCGAGTGGTCGGCCGGCTGACGCTGCCAACCTTCGTGCACATTCCCTCACGGCGGATTCATCAACGAAATTCACATGTGCTCTAACCAAACCCAATCCTCGGTCAACCCACACTTCATCCGGACGATTGACAAAGACGTCTGTCACCTGAGGGTCTCTCAACAGCGGCCCAAGTGGCCCGGAGCCAACAACATGGTCATACACCTGCAGCACAACGTCATCCCATTCACGTTGTGGAACCACCACTGGCGACGCTGCGAGCGCGGTCGCCACATCGTCATGGGAAACGGGCTCTGATGCGCTGGCTAGATGCGTACGAACGGTGGTGACCAATGCAGGAATATCGACGTTCATCAGCGACCACTCGTGAATGCTCGCAGCCGCGAGATGGCCAAAACATGCAGGCGGCTGGCTTTGACGCCCATTCGAAACTGCTCGCTACTTGCCGGTTCTGCCAGTGTGGTCGGCGTCAATCTGCGCACCGGGTTGCTCAGGGGACGTGCATGCGAACGTGGTGCCGGCAGCACGTGCGTCAATGCCTTCCAACGTCTGTTCGGCAGCGAATTGAACTGGCGCTCGCGTAAAGCGCGCAGCATCCGCACATCCTCTGGCAGTGAAATCACCGGCACTGAAATCACAGACCGTGCCGCCGCCATGGAGACACCGAATCGCGTGGTGCGCAGCGCGCACACAATGCGCCTTGTTTCGGACTCGCCTTCTCGGGTAAGTCGGGTGATTGCTGACTGTGCTGCGGCACATCCCGAGACACTGGCTGTTGAGATGATGATGACGAGATTGGCTCGTTCAAGAACGTGGCTCTTCAGCTCGCTGCTACGCGTTGAGGAAAGGTCGACCACGACGGCATGTGGCTCAAGTGCACTCAAGACAATTGATGCTGCCGAAGACGAAGGGTTCACCGCACTTCGACCATGACTGAGTAGACGAAGCGTGGGCGTCACATGAATGAGGCAATCCCACAAGCGGCTCGGGTGCACTGCAGACGTGACATCGTGCAGTTCATTCCAACGTACCGCTGCTGCTCGTTCGTGGCATGTCCAAAGATCGAGCCCTGGGCTACGGTCGTCGGCATCAACCAACACGGTTGTGCTGGTCAAGGCATAGTGCGCTGAAATCAGCCATGCCAGCGCGGATGCACCTGAACCACCGACGGCATTCATCACAGCGATAACCGGACCTGCACCTGGTTGTTGGGATGCGGACAGCAGCGCGGAAGCCACATCGACGGCAGCATCCACATCTTCCACGTCGTGCACAGCCGCGTCACTTGGCAACAGCACAGGCACCGACGATGTCGCGCTATCCCGAATAATCATCTTCACGCCAACGAGAGCCCCGAACAGCACTTGTTCAGTTCGCACGACGTGGACTGCGCTAAAGCGTTCTGAATCGGCGAACTTGGCAACTGCGTGAATGTCGTCGCTCAGGACGGCAATCTCGTGGCCGGTGGCATTCACGAGCCAACGCAATCGCATCGTTTTGACAAATCTCCGCGCCACGAACCTCTCTGTGCGTAGCCGTCTCATGTGAATGGTTGGGGAAATCTGCAAAGACAGAAATCTGCCGACAGGTTTCACACTTATGGAACCGGCTGTGGGCCCCTGTGCCCACATGAATTGTTGGTGAAAGTGACCATCACCGCATTGCGATTTGCGTAAAGCGACCGTCAGTTCCCAGGAACTCTCCCGTAGCCTTGGCACATGAATGAAGTCGCACTTACGACGCCGCCGAATGGCGGCTGGACAGGTGCTGCTTTTTTTGATTTAGACAAGACGTTGCTGGCGCAGTCTTCGAGTCTGGCCTTCGCTCGCCCGTTCTACCGCGGTGGGCTCATGGGAAGGCGCTCGGCAGCGCGCAGTGCATATGCGCAATTGATTTTCTCCCTTGGTGGAGCCAACGAGCGCGCAACTGAAGGCTTGCGTCGTGAGTTGAGCAGGCTTGTCACGGGTTGGCCGGTTGAAACTGTGCAACGCATCGTTGCCGAAGCAATCGACACTGTGGTGGACCCACTCGTGCACGCTGAAGCCGCAGATGTGATTGACGAACATCGAGCAGCCGGGCGTGCCATTGTGGTCATCAGCGCATCAGGGAGTGATGTGGTGGAGCCAATCGCCATGCGTCTGGGTGCTGACTTCGTCGTGGCATCACAACTCACAACTCGTGATGGGCGCTACACCGGAAGCATTTCGTTTTATGCCTACGGCTCCGCAAAGGCAGATGCGATGCGCGATTTAGCAGCAACCCAAAATTGGAACTTGAACGAATGTCACGCATATTCCGATTCATCAACGGATGTGCCGATGCTGGAAGCGGTTGGCCATCCACACGCTGTGAATCCTGACTCGCTACTGCGCACTCTTGCGGAACAACGGCATTGGCCGATTCACAAATGGCATCGCACTGTTTCATTGCGAGAGCGATTTGGCAAAGTTGATGCAAGAACTGCAACACGCGTTGCGATTGGTGTGGTTGCCATTGGTGTGGCGGTCAGAGTCGTGCGCTCACGCGCGCGACGACGTGTCACTGGCTGAGTCGTTCGGTGGCTCATTGAGAGCGTGCTTTGCCGACAAAGCAACACAGGTGCTGTGCCACTGAATCCATCTAGCCCAGCGATTTGACGCATCAGTGCCGTCAAGGTCATTACAAAGCTGCGCCAACTCGTTCACATACTTCGGGCGGCCGCCGCCGATGATGGCGGCCTCAAAGGGAACAAGACCATCGGGGTCCGCGCCGCGTGCCACCAGCACGGCACGCGCCGCACATCGCGCAAGTAGGGCATTGGCTTGCGCAAACGGTTGCCCAGCCGCAATCAGACCGTGCACAACAGCCGCAATCGCAAGTGCTGATGAGTCCGCACGCGTTACGCAATCCATGACCGCTTGAAGGGTTTCACCAGCGTCGGCGGGATCAATGCGTGAGTTCAACGGATCTGCTGTCACTTCCGCGTGTGCTTGGCGTGGCCTACCCCGTTCATCATCGGGGATGTCAGTCGCTGAAGTTGCTAATACGTGCCATCGCGCAAGCGCACGCAAAGGTTGCGCGATAAATAAATCCGAATCAGCGTGGCTAGCAGCCAGCAGTGCTTCAGTGATGCGAATAATCTGCGCAATCGGAGAGCCATCGCCGCGGATACCTTGATAGGCAGGAAGAGACATCTGGATTCCTTCAAGCGCAACTGCAGAAACTCGTGCAGTTTCGCGCAACCGGTTCACGGTTTCGGCAGTGTGCGGCCCTGGACGTCGCAGCGACGGAGACTGAAGTAACTCGTCGATGTGCGACTGAGCCGTTGCGCACACCTCTCGGACGTCGTCGAGCGCAAGGGCTACGCCCCACGCACTTCTGTGCAACCACGTTGAAGCCACTCGCACATCTTTGTGCACCGGCGAGAACTTCCCGGCACTACTGTGTCCGCACGCGCACTGCGAGCCCACTGCACCTGCGGCAGGGCTGGCAGACCTTGGTGCCGCACGACAAGGAGTTCCGATGGAAAGCAACGCGACACTCTCGAACTTACTCAGTGAAACTCGCGCTTTTGCCCCAACCGCTGAGTTCGCATCACAAGCGAATCTCTCAGCGAATGCGTACAACATTGATGACCGGCTCGCTTTCTGGAACAAGCAGGCAGAACGGCTGGCCTGGCGTGAGCCGTGGACTCAAACATTGGATTGGTCCAAGGCGCCATTCGCGCGTTGGTTTGTGGACGGTCAATTGAATGTCACCGAATCCTGTTTAGACCGCCACGTGGCCGCCGGCATTGGCAATCGAACCGCTCTGATTTTTGAAGGTGAGCCAGGGGATAGCCGCACCATTTCCTATTCGGAGTTGCTGGCCGACGTCTCTCAAGCAGCACATGCCCTCACCGCACTTGGCGTCAAGGCCGGTGATCGCATTGCAATCTACATGCCACTGATTCCTGAAGCAGTTGTTGCCATGCTCGCCTGCGCACGCATCGGGGCAATCCATTCGGTGGTGTTTGGTGGGTTCTCAGCGGAAGCACTGCGTAGTCGCATTGAAGATGCTGGTGCGGTGATGGTCATCACCGCCGATGGTGGCTACCGCAAAGGTGCCGCATTCGCGCTGAAACATGCAGTGGACGAAGCCGTTGAAGACACCCCAACAGTGAAGCATGTTCTGGTTGTGCGTCGCACCGGTCAAGATGTGGCATGGACTGAACGCGACATCTGGTGGCACGATGCCGTTGCTTCACATCCCACACTTCATGATTGCGAAGCCTTCGATTCTGAACACCCGTTGTTCATCCTCTACACATCCGGCACGACGGGTAGACCCAAAGGCATCAAGCACACATGCGGCGGCTACCTCACGCAAGCGGCGTTCACCCATTGGTCCGTCTTTGACCTTAAAGCCGACACAGATGTTTATTGGTGCACAGCAGACATCGGTTGGATTACAGGTCATTCGTATGTGGTCTACGGCCCACTTGCAAATGGTGCAACCCAAGTCATCTACGAAGGCACTCCAGACACGCCAAACCAAG
>RGCY01000150.1 GCA_009918865.1 Actinomycetota bacterium | reverse complement strand
ATGATGATGTCGTTCATGACCATCGGGATTGTCAGCATCCTCTGGGTGATTTACGGATACGGCTGGACTTTTGGAGACTCCAACTCCGGCTACATCGGCGCGTTCTCCTTGTCGCGGCTCGATGAATTGGTCGGTGGAGTTCCGAACAACGGCGGCGAATATCCAATCCCACATTTGGCTTTTGTGGCATTTCAGTTGATGTTTGCAATCATCACCCCCGCGCTGATTTCGGGGGCAATTGCTGATCGTGCAAAGTTCATTGCGTGGTGCGTGTTTGTTCCGCTGTGGGTTTCATTCGTGTATTTCCCGGTGGCTCACTGGGTCTTTGACTTCGGCACAAAGGACGCAGCCGGAAATGTGACCGGGGCTGGCTGGCTCGCCAAACTCGGACTCCTGGACTTCGCAGGTGGCACGGCAGTTCACATCAACGCCGGCGCAGCAGGTTTGGCACTCGCCATTGTTTTGGGCCGTCGCGTTGGTTTCCGTAAAGATCCGATGCGCCCACACAACTTGCCGCTAGTTCTCATCGGTGCTGGTCTGCTGTGGTTCGGCTGGTTTGGTTTCAATGCCGGTTCGGCGCTCGCTGCTAACGACACTGCAGCACTGGCACTGCTCAACACTCAAGTTGCCACAGCTGCTGCCCTTGTTGGCTGGGCAGTTGTGGAGCGTCTGCGTGATGGTCACTTCACAAGTGTGGGTGCGGCATCCGGTGCGGTCGCTGGTTTGGTTGCCATCACACCTGCATGTGCGTTCGTGTCACCTTGGGCAGCAGTGCTGCTTGGGCTTGCGGCCGGTGCCGTGTGCGCGTATGCAGTGAACCTGAAGAACAAGTTTGGTTTCGATGATTCACTTGATGTTGTGGGGGTACACCTCTTCGGTGGTCTAGTCGGGTGTCTGCTCATTGGTTTCTTTGCCACCACGAAGGTCAACTCACTTGGCGCAAACGGCGTGCTCAACGGTGGCGGTTGGTCGCTGCTGGGCAAGCAAGCCTTCGGTGCGGGAGTGGTGGCCGTGTTCTCCTTCGTTGCCACTCTCATCATCGCGATGATCATTGATAAAACCATTGGATTCCGCGTCACCGCTGATGACGAGCGCGAAGGCATTGACCTTGTTGAGCACGGCGAAATTGCCTACGCACGCCAGGTGGTCGTTCCGGATGTCGCGGACAACCCGGTTGAGCACGCTGAGCAGTCAATGTTCCACCACGCGGACTAACCTTGAGGGGTGTTCGGCCAACTCTCTGATCGCCTCAGTGCAGCCCTCAAGGGCTTGCGGGGCAAGGGTCGACTCACTGAAGCCGATGTTGATTCCGCGGTACGCGACATCCGTGTTGCCCTACTTGATGCTGATGTTGCGCTACCGGTTGTGCGCGAGTTTTGTGCCCGCGTCAAAGAGCAAGCCCTCAGCACTGAGGTTTCCGGTTCACTAAATCCAGCACAGCATGTCGTGAAGATTGTTCACGACGAACTTGTGCGCACTCTCGGTGGTCAAGCACGGCGTCTGCGGTTTGCGAAGCAACCACCGACAGTGATTTTGCTCGCTGGTCTGCAAGGTGCTGGTAAGACATCACTCGCCGGCAAGTTGGCGAAACACCTTGCAGACCAAGGTCACACACCACTTCTGGTCGCTGCTGATTTGCAGCGCCCCAACGCGGTTGATCAATTGCGCATCGTGGGGGAGAGCGCCGGTGTGCCGGTGTTTGCGCCACAACCTGGTAACGGCGTCGGCGACCCAGTGACAGTGGCGCGTGAGTCAATTGACGTTGCGCGTCGGCAGGTCCATGACATCGTCATCGTCGACACCGCTGGTCGTTTGGCCATTGATGCTGACTTGATGGCGCAGTTGCAGCGCGTGCGCGATGCAGTGCAACCCGATGAAGTGCTCCTCGTCATCGACGCGATGACTGGTCAGGATGCTGTTGCCACGGCATCTGCATTCCACGAAAGCATCGGCATTGACGGCATAGTGCTGACCAAACTTGATGGTGATGCCCGTGGTGGTGCTGCGCTCTCCGTTGTTGGAGTCACCGGCCAACCAATTCTCTTCGCCGGTGTGGGTGAACGCGTCACCGACTTTGAAGTGTTCCACCCCGACCGACTTGCCGGTCGCATCCTTGACATGGGTGATGTCCTCACGCTGATTGAGCAATCTGAACGCGCATTTGATGCAGATCAACAAGCGCGACTCGCAGCAAAAGTTGCAACCGGTGAGCAGTTCACATTAGAAGACTTTCTTGAGCAAATGCAGTCCGTGAAGAAAATGGGACCCATCAGCAAAGTCTTCGGAATGTTGCCCGGCATGGGTCAGATGAAAGAACAACTTGATGGATTCGATGACCGTGAACTTGTGCGCATCGAAGCCATCATCCAATCGATGACTCCCGGGGAGCGGCGCGACCCGAAAGTTTTGGATGCGCGTCGGCGCGTGCGTATCGCCAACGGGTCGGGCACCTCTGTCCCAGAGGTCAACGCGCTGGTGAAGAAATTCGCCGCGGCTGCCACGCTGATGAAGCAGATGACCGGCGGTAAGGCTGGAAAAGGTATGCGCATGCCTGGAGTTCCCGGCATCCCACAAATCCCGGGCATGCCAGCCGGCCTACCTGCGATGCCCGGTGCTGGAGCGACCCATGGCGGCAAGTCAAAGGCCGCTAAGCCGGGTAAGGGGGCGCGCAAGAGTGGTAACCCTGCCAAGCGCGCAGCTGCTGAGCGCGGCGAAGTCGTGAGCACATCTGAATCTGATGGCTCGGGCGCAGGTAAAGACACCGGATTGCCTGACTTTTCCAAGTTTCGGACCTGAGCGCATCGCGATAACAGCGCGCCAGACCCAGCCGCAGACCCAGATGGGTCCGCCGACATCACGAATTCGGTGCGCTGGCATACTTTCCGGCGCGTCAGCGTGTTCGAGCCGCCCTCTCTCACGGCAACAACGCGCCCGACCACCAATGGTTTGGTTCGCTGCCCCACGGCGAGCGCCTGCACGACCCCACTGCAATCCAACAGGAGAAGTACGCAACCGTGTCTGTCAAAATCAAGCTCAAGCGTCTGGGCAAGACCCGCAATCCGCAGTACCGCATCGTCATCGCTGACTCGCGAACCGCGCGTAACGGCCGTTCCATTGAGGAAATCGGCATCTACCACCCGAAGGAAGAGCCGAGTCTCATTCGTGTGAACAGCGAGCGTGCGCAGTACTGGCTTGGTGTTGGCGCACAGCCAACTGAAGCCGTTGCTGCGATTCTCAAGGTCACTGGCGACTGGCAGAAGTTCAAGGGCCTACCCGGTGCTGAAGGCACCTTGAAGGTTGCCCCACCGAAGGCAGACAAGCGTTCATTG
>RGCY01000149.1 GCA_009918865.1 Actinomycetota bacterium | reverse complement strand
CGGCGGCGGCATCGCGCAGGTAAAGACGGAAATCCGTTGTCACTTGGTCATTGCGTGAGCGTCCTGTGCGAATTCGACCGCCGATATCTGCACCACATCGCTCAATCAATGTGCGTTCGACTGCTGAGTGGATGTCTTCGTCTTCAGGACTCGGCGTCCAAGTGCCCATTGCGAACTCTTGTGCAATCTGTGCCAATGCCGAATCCAATGCCGCCGCAGATGCATCATCAAGAAACCCACAGCGCCGAAGTTCGCGCACGTGAGCGCGACTTTGCAACACGTCATAGGGCAACAACGCAACATCAAAGTGTGTGGAGACACTCAAAGCGGAGAGTGCGCTCGCACTTGGTTGTGCAAATCGCCCACCCCATAATCTGCCGAGGCCAGTTGACTCGACGGAGTCGGTCATCCCTGAGTCCGCTCATCGCGTGCGGCTGCCATGCGACTTGGTAGCCCCCAAAGCGTTACGAAACCCTTCGCGAGCGATTGATCGAAAGTGTCGCCTGTGTCGTACGTTGCCAGTGAGAAGTCGTACAGCGAGTGAGAACTACGGCGACCAGTCACCACTGCGCGACCACCATGCATAGTCATGCGGACATCGCCGGTGACATGCTCATTGACCGTGGTGAAAAACTCATCCAACGCTCGTTTCAAAGGGCTAAACCAGAGCCCGTCGTACACCAACTCGGCCCAGCGTTGACGTGCCGTGCCGGCAAAGCGCGCAAGGTCGCGTTCAACCGTCACATTGCACAGTTCCTGGTGAGCGGCAATCAATGCCATCGCGCCTGGCGCTTCATAAACCTCTCGACTCTTGATGCCAACCAAGCGGTCTTCGACCATGTCTATGCGACCTACGCCTTGAGCCCCTGCTCGCGCGTTCATGATTTCAATGGCTTGCAAGGGGGTCACGGGTGAACCATCGATTGCCACCGGGATGCCGTGTTCAAAACTGATGATGACTTCATCGGCATTCCGTGCGATGGCTGGGTCGTCTGTGTAGGAGTAAATATCCTCAATGGGTCCGTTCCAGATGTCTTCTAGAAATCCAGTTTCAACCGCCCGGCCCCAAACATTTTGGTCAATTGAATAAGGCGACTTCTTTGTTGTCTCGATGGGTAGGCCCTTGGCTTCGGCGTAATCAATGGCTTTGTCGCGAGTGAGACCTAGGTCGCGAATAGGTGCGATGCACGAGAGTTCAGGTGCCAAGGCGGTGATGCCCACTTCAAAGCGCACTTGGTCATTGCCCTTGCCAGTGCATCCGTGTGCAACTGTGTCCGCACCAAACTGTTTTGCGGCAGACACGAGATGCTTGACAATCAGTGGTCTTGAAAGTGCCGACACAAGTGGATACCTGTCCATATAGAGCGCATCGGCCTTCAACGCCGGCATGCAGAAGTGTTCGGCAAACTCAGTGCGAGCATCCACGACAACTGCGTCGACCGCGCCACAGGCAAGAGCGCGCTCGCGAATCACCTCAAGGTCTTCGCCACCTTGACCCACATCAACGGCGACGGCGATGACATCGCAACCCGTCGCGTCCTTAATCCAGCCGATGCCAACCGATGTGTCGAGACCACCGGAAAAAGCGAGCACTACGGATGAGCTCATGTCTGTCCTCTACTTCTCGCGCCACGTTGTGACCTGCGCTTTCGCGGTCGTCACGACGCCACGGTAGCGATGCGCGGGTTACGCACTGCTGGCCTGTCTATACAGTTTATGCAAGTGCCTGTATAGTATTCACTCATGGTGAGCGCAGCTGTCGTGGGGGCCTCTGGATACGCCGGTGCGCGCCTTTTGAGTGTGCTCGCGCAGCACCCAGCAATACACGTCACAGTGGCCAGCGCTCACGCGAACGTAGGCGTGCCCATCGCTGAGATGTATCCATATCTACGCCACCACTACGAACACATCTCTTTCTCCGCGGTCGATGACGAGGCACTTTCGAGTGCGGAACTCGTGTTCCTCGCGCTACCGCACGGGCAGTCGGCTGAAGTGGCGGCATCGCTGCCCACGGGTGTGCGCGTCGTGGATCTTGGTGCGGACCATCGACTCGCATCAGCCCAGGCGTGGCAGAACTACTACGGCGGCGCGCACGCAGGCACGTGGGTATATGGCCTTGCAGATGTGCCGATGTTCGCAGAACAGATTGCACAGGCGGCCAAAGTTGCCAATCCCGGGTGTTATGCAACCGCACTGGCATTGAGCATGGCACCTGCCGCGGCTGTAGGCGCGGTGAATCTGACTGACATCGTTGCGGTCGCGGCAAGTGGCACATCCGGAGCCGGGCGCAAAGCAGATGTGGATTTCAGTGCAACTGAAGTGATGGGTTCCATGCGCGCTTACAAGTCAGGTGGCGCCCACCAACACATACCTGAAATTGAGCAAACACTCGCCACGATTTCCGGCGAAGCGGTGCGACTCTCGTTCACGCCGGTCCTTGCACCCATGCCGCATGGCATTCATGCCACCACCACGGCACCGTGGGTGGGTGCACATCGCGATGTTTTTGACATGTACCACGAGTTTTTTGCGCATAGCCCTTTCGTGAAGGTGCTCAAACCCCAGACTGAAGCGCACACCACGCATGTGTTGGGCACGAACGACGCGGTGATGACTGCGCAACTTGACGAGCACAGTGGGCGACTTGTTGTCACTTGCGTGATTGACAATCTCGGCAAAGGTGCAGCATCCCAAGCAGTTCAGAATGCAAATCTGATGTTGGGGCTTCCAATCACAACTGGGCTAATGCCCGCTGCTAAACCGCAGGTGTTCGCATGAGTGTGACATTTGCACGCGGGTTTCGGGCTGGAGCGGCCGCAGCCGGACTTAAGTCATCCGGTGCACTTGATGTGTGTGTGGTGGTCAACGACGGCGTTGCCCCTAGCGCAGCCGCAGTGTTCACAGCAAACAAAGTGAGTGCCGCACCTGTTCGCTGGTCACAAGCGGCACTTGCAGAGGCCGATGTGCGGGCGGTGGTGCTGAACAGTGGTGGTGCGAATGCATGCACCGGCGCGCAAGGCGCGGCAGACGCAGCACGGATGGCGACGGTAACTGCAGAGTTGTTGAGTTTGAACGCGATGCAGGTGGCAGTCTGCTCAACAGGGTTGATTGGTCAGTTGCTTCCCATGGACAAAGTCTGCACCGGAATCAACGGCGCAGTCGCCTGCGCGACGGCAACGGCAGAGTCTGGCGATTCAGCAGCGCGCGCGATTATGACAACCGATTCAGTGCCGAAGGCAGCCATGTTTGAAGCAACGCATCCGGACGGCACCACATGGCGCATTGGTGGCATCGCGAAGGGTGCTGGCATGCTCGCACCAGGGCTGGCAACGATGTTGGTCGTCATCACAACAGACGCGA
>RGCY01000148.1 GCA_009918865.1 Actinomycetota bacterium | reverse complement strand
GTTGCCAGAAGTCGGTACACCACGGTTCTCGAAATGCCAAGTTCTTGAGCAATTTGCGTGACCGTGCGACCACCTTCGGCCTTGGCTAAAACCTCAAGCACAAGCAGTCCCCTGTCGAGGGTCTGCGAAGTTTCGGTTGCCATACCGCCACGCTAAGTGCGAGGAGGTTATGGAGGTGCAGAGGCGAAGGAAACCGTCCGCGCAGCGCACACAGCGCCACTCGCACAGGGGTCGAGCATGAGCAGCGACACTGAACCGTTTGGGTCAGTTAGTCACACGCTGACGTCACTCGCCTTCGGGTGCACCATCAAAGGACTCGTAAATGTCGCGACACTCAGGGCAGACCGGAAATCGACTGGGATCTCGCGACGGAACCCACACTTTGCCACAAAGCGCAGTCAAAGGTTCACCCGTCACAGCACTTTCAACAATCTTGTCTTTGCGCACGTAATGAGCGAATCGCTCATGGTCACCGTGACTTAAATCGGGCGCAGGGCGCTCATCGGTGAGTGTGTCAGAGTGCTGAAGTGGTTCGGTTCTCTCAGTCACTTTGCTCCCGTCAAGCGTCCTCTCAGTGCGGCGAGCTCGTCAACCAACTCGCTGGGTAGGTGGTCACCGAAGCGGTTGAAGAAACTCTCTGTCAGATCACATTCTGCCAGCCACGATGCCGACTCGTATCCGAAGAGTGCTTGCCACGTTGCATCGTCGATGCCCAAGTCGTCCACGGGCATCGCCGTAGGGGTGGGCACATCTCCAAGTGCGGTGGCTTCCGATTCCGCGGTGCCCTCCAGCCGTGCAAAAATCCACGCCAACACTCGCGAGTTTTCGCCAAACCCTGGCCAGAGAAAACGACCATCTGCGTCCTTGCGGAACCAGTTCACTTGGAAGATCTTGGGCAACTTGGATTCGTCAGTGCGCTGAGCCATGCTCAACCAGTGACCCCAGTAGTCGGCCATGTTGTAACCACAGAATGGCAGCATCGCGAAGGGGTCCCGACGCAACTCGCCCACAGTTCCTTCGGCAGCCGCAGTCTGTTCAGATGCGATGGATGCTCCCATAAAGACACCGTGCTGCCACGAATGTGCTTGAGCAACTAGTGGCACATTGGTTGCGCGTCGGCCACCAAACAAGATGGCGTCAATCGGAACTCCGACAGGGTCTTCCCACTCATCGGCGATGCATGGAGCCTGAATAGCTCGCACCGCAAACCGCGCATTCGGGTGCGAGGATGGCTCTGAACTAGCAGGAGTCCAATCATTTCCGCGCCAATCGATCAGATGCGCTGGAGGCTCAGGAGTGAGCCCTTCCCACCAGACGTCACCGTCATCGGTCAACGCCACATTGGTGAAGATGGCATTACCCCAGAGCGAGCGGATTGCATTCGCATTCGTCGTGATTCCCGTACCTGGAGCGACACCAAAGAAACCATTTTCCGGGTTACTTCCATAGAGGCGACCGTCCGCGCCAAATCTCATCCAACAAATGTCATCACCGATGGTTTCAACCTTCCAACCAGGCAAGGTTGGCTCAAGCATCGCAAGATTGGTCTTGCCACATGCAGACGGAAATGCAGCCGCGATGTGTTTCACCAAACCTGCTGGTGATGTGAGTTTGAGAACCAACATGTGCTCGGCGAGCCAGCCGTTGTCGCGCGCCATCACCGATGCGATACGCAGCGCAAAACATTTCTTGCCTAGCAGCGCGTTGCCGCCATAGCCAGAGCCGTAGGACCAAATTTCTCTGGTTTCAGGAAAGTGAGTGATGTACTTCGTTTCGCTGCACGGCCAACGCATGTCCTCTCGCCGCACGCCGTCGGCATCAACAAGTGGGTAACCAACACTGTGCATAGCCGGCACGAACTCACCGTCTTCACCTAACTGATCAAGAACTTCCTGGCCCATCCGCGTCATGATGGCCATGCTCAGGACAACGTAGGGACTATCCGTGATTTCCACACCAATTTCAGAAATGGCACCACCGACCGGCCCCATGGAGAACGGAACCACGTACATCGTGCGTCCTCGCATCGAGCCGTCGAAGAGCTCGCCAAGGATGGCCCTCATCGCCGTTGGTTCCATCCAGTTATTGGTCGGTCCTGCATCTTGCTCGCGCTGAGAGCAGATGAATGTTCGCTCCTCCACGCGAGCAACATCGCTGGGTGCACTGCGCGCAAGAAATGAGTTAGGGCGAATTTGTGGGTTCAAGGCAATTAGTGAGCCTTGTTCGACGAGCATGTCGGTCAACCGCTGCCATTCGTCAGCAGAGCCGTCGCACCAAACAACGTCGTCCGGCTTTGCCAGACGTGCCATGTCTTCGACCCAACGCAGCAAGCGCGCATGGGATGTGGGTGCATGAGTGAGGTTAAGAATGGTCACTGGTCTCGTCTCCTGGATTGTCAGACTCCAACTCTGCAGCGAAGAGTTCCATCGTGCCAACGCGAGACATCAAAAACTGGACAAGTGTGAGTAACGGCACACTCTCACAGGGCAGTAATCGTGACGTGGGTCACTCAGTGTCCGGCTAGCGAGTGTCGCTGCGCGTGAGCAAACTACGAATTGCCCGCACCGCCACAGACAACGTGGCCAGGTCAATTTCGGGTAAAGCGAAAACTTCATGCACGGTTTCACGGGCGAGTGCGACCGCCGTTGCGTTCTGCGCCTCCCATGCAGTGATGCGCGCTGATGCGTCAGCATCTGCACTTGCGCGCAAGACTCTGGCGGTCAACGAAGCCAATGCAGAGTAAACATCAGCTCGCATGGCCGCGCGAGCGAGCGAGCCCCAGCGGTCATTGCGTGGCAAAGCCGTGATTGCGACCAACAGACGATCTATGTCATACCGCTCGGAGATTGTGAAATACAAGCTGCCAACTGACGCTGCTGAAGCTCCAACGCGTTCTGAAATTTCCGCTACATCGAGCAAACTGAACACGTCTAGTAGCGATGCCACTGTCAAGGCCAGGCCTTCTGGCACGCCATCCGAAGTGAACGCCGCCGTGCGCGATTGCAAGCGCGCAAGTTCAGCACCACGAAGCCAGATAGGAACCTCAGATGCAAGGGCGTTTACAACTGGAGATAGTCGGTTAACTGCAGATGGGACGTCAATATCAGCGCCACGCGTCACGATGAACCAGCGGGTCGCACGGTCGAGCAGTCGCCGTACCTCCAAGTGCAGGGCACTCTGCGTCGCTGTCGATACCTTGCCGTCTAGTGCCTCGATCTGAGACCAGATTGTGTCGAGATTGAAGACTAAGCGAGTGGCGGTAAAGGCTCGCGCGATTGCCCCGTAGTCCGCACCGGTTTCTTCGCGTGCTCTAAATGCAAATGTGATTCCGCCCCGGTTAACGATTTCGTTGACCAGTATGGTAAAAAGTATTCCGCAGATGAATACGAC
>RGCY01000147.1 GCA_009918865.1 Actinomycetota bacterium | reverse complement strand
CCGGCACGAACTCAAGTTTGCCGGAATCAATTTCACGCAAGGCAATGGAAAGTGGCTTTTGAGTCTTTTCCGCATTCACCATCGGACCGACATACTCAAGCAAACCTTCACCCAATTGGGAGTAATAGGAGTTGATCTGCCGAGCGCGCTTGGCTGCGTAAATCACAAGCGCGTACTTCGACTCAGCGGCGGCGAGCAAGTCGTCAATCGGCGGATCAGTGATTCCCGAGGGCTGGGCGACGATGCCGGACATGACTCTCCTTTTGAGCCGGCGCGGAGCCAGCAGGTGCGGTGGTGGAGCTAGATGTAACCGACGCCTACGTCCTTCATTGCGAAGTCAACTCGTCAGGGTGTCGTCAGTTGCACTATCTGCCAGATGCTCCGGCAGACCGAGTAAGGATATCAGCCGCGCTGTGGCGCGTTCGAGACTGTCGTTCACCACGGTGGCGTCAAACTCCCCCTGGGCGGCCATCTCCACCTCAGCCGCCTGCAAGCGCTTGGCCAGGACCTCGGGGTCTTCTGTGCCACGACCCGTGAGTCGAGCCACGAGTTGCTCCCAGGATGGTGGGGCAAGAAAGACCAGTTGCGATTCCGGCATCGCGGCGCGCACTTGGCGGGCGCCAGCCAGATCAATTTCCAAGACAACTGGCGTCCCGGCTGCGAGGTGCTCAAGCACCGGAACGCGTGGGGTGCCATACCAATTGCCAGCAAACTCCGCTGATTCAAGAAACTCCCCGGCCGTTCGCATCTGCGCGAATTGATCGGTGCTCACAAAGAAGTAATGCTCACCTTCCACTTCGCCTGAGCGTGGTGGACGTGTGGTGGCACTTACCGAAACCCAAATGTCACCGCGGGTTTTACGAATCGTCTCAATCAGCGTGCTCTTTCCCACACCACTTGGGCCAGACAACACCGTCAATTTCGTCATGTTCAATCGCGAAATTCGTTCAGAAGCGCTCGACGTTGAACGGCACCGAGACCTTGCAGTCTCCGGGTTGGGGAAATGCCTAACCGCTCCATGATTGCGTGACTTCGTGTCTTGCCGATACTCGGTAGTGCTTCGAGCAATGCACTCACACGCATTTTTGCAATGACCGGATTGCCGTCTGCCAACGCAACGACGTCTGCAATGGTCAACGCCTTTGACTTAACCTGTGCCCGAATTTCCGCGCGAGCAGCTCGCGATTGTGCCGCTTGAGCCAAGGCTTCCGCGCGTTGTTGCGATGTCAATTTGGGCACTGCCACGTCGCGGAACTTAGCACCGTAGCCATGAAGACATCTACGAGCGGCTTACCAAACGAGCAACTCTCAACGCAGGTTGGCTGCGATCTCCGCCGCCGCCTGTGCCGGGGACACCGCGGCCGTGATGGGTCGGCCAATGACGAGCAAATCAGCGCCATCAGCAAGGGCTTGTTCGGGGGTGGCAATCCTTTGTTGGTCATCGCTACCAACACCTGCTGGTCGCACACCAGGTGTGATGAGTGCTACCTGCGAACCCACTGCCGCGCGAACCTGGGCAACCTCTTGGGGGCTACACACCAGCGCTGTTGCACCAGCCTGAACCGCAATAGTTGCAAGCCGAACCACAGCGTCCAGCGGACTCGAGGAGAAGCCAATCTGCGCGAGCATTGCTTGGTTCAGCGATGTCAAGACCGTCACAGCGGCGATGCGAGTGTCGGGTAACGCATCCACTGCTGCCTTCACCATCTCCGGACCGCCACTGGCATGTACGGTCAAAATATCCGGTGCGAGATGCGCCACGGACCGGCATGCGCCGGCAACGGTGGCAGGGATGTCGTGAAGTTTCAGATCGAGAAAGAGTTGACATTGCGGCGCGGCGGCGCGTACTCGTTGCACACCTTCGGCACCGTCTCGTAGGTACGCCTCAAGGCCCACTTTGACCGTGCTGACTATGCCGTTGACTGCACTCGCCCATGTGCAGACCGTGCCGATATCTGCACCATCCAATGCAACCGCAATAGGTGCTGGCGCCACCATCGTCGTCACAAATCGACCTCCGCAGTTCTTTCGGCATCATTTAAAGCTGCCTCTGGTTGGGCTCTCACATGATCAATGAGAGCCGACCAGTCATCGTCATCTGTATTGCCAGCGGCGACTGCAGTGGGCGTCAAGGATGCCGACTCACTGGCAACCACCACAGCGGACTCCTCATTGTTCGAAGCCGTGACCACGGCTTCCGTGGGTACGTCGCGATGCGCAACGCCAATGATGTCTGCAAGATTGCGAATCCCCCGGCGGCTGAGTTCTTCGCGAATTTCACGGTGGACACGTGCGGGTGCAGAGGGATCATTGAAAATCACAGTTCCGACGCTGACAGCACTGGCCCCTGCGGCAAAAAACTCCAAGGCATCGAGCCCAGTTCGGATGCCACCCATCCCCAGGATTGGCAAGTTTGGTAGCGCGGCGTGCACTTGGTACACGGCGCGCACCGCAACCGGGCGAATGGCTGGACCAGACAGTCCACCAGTGATTCCGGCGAGCGCGGGTCGCAAAGTGTCCGTGTTGATGACCATGCCAAGGAGAGTGTTGATGAGCGCTACTGCATCAGCGCCGGCATCGGCCACACGGCCGGCGATATCAACAATGTCGGTGACATCCGGGCTGAGTTTGACGATTACCGGCAAATCGCGGGCCGCCTCGGCGCGCACGGCCGCCACCACACTTGCAGCACCGCGGGGATCACATGCAAACACCTCACCGCGACTCTCCACGTTCGGGCAGGAAATGTTCACTTCGAGAGCCGCAACGGCCGGCTCTTGCGACAGACGGCGCGCAAGTCGCGCGTAGTCGGCGGTGTTGGTGCCGGCGATGCTGACGATTGTGCGCACCCCACGCTCAGCCAGCCACGCCAAGTCCTTTGCGATGAAGGCTTCCACCCCAGGACCTTGGAGGCCAATGGAGTTGAGCATCCCACTCGGAGTTTCAGCCATGCGTGGGGTTGGTCGCCCACTGCGCGGCTGCATCATGATGCTCTTGGTCACTACAGCGCCAAGCATGCGCAAATCGAAGAACTGCGAAAGCTCGGCACCGGCGGCCGCACAGCCTGAGGCTGTCATCACCGGACCATGCAATGCCAGTGGTCCGAGTCGGGTGGCGAGATTGACTTCCGATGGATCAATGCTGGTGGCGTCCGATGTCATGGGTTCACCACCTGCGGCGCGCCGAGAACATCGGTTGGCATTGAGCCAACGTCGGCCCAGCGCACGCGGTCACCACGGAACACTGGACCCTCAACACAGGAACGCACCATTCGAGTCACGCCATCGTCCCCGATGACTGGAAGTACACAAGTCATGCAGACACCTACACCACAGGCCATCGACTCCTCAACCGCGCATTGGCTGTGCACGCCGAGTTCCTGTGACATGT
>RGCY01000146.1 GCA_009918865.1 Actinomycetota bacterium | reverse complement strand
CCGCGCCCACGCAGGCTGCGTCGCCGGATTGTTGCGCTACTGCTCATCTCAGCACTGTCTGGTGGTGGGGTGTGGGCATGGCAGACGTATGCCCCGGTGACTGTGCCGAGCGTGACTGGGAGCAATCAATCTGCCGCCACAGGCGCGCTCACCGAGGCCGGGTTCACCAACGTGCGCATCATCCGCGAATTTTCTGCTGATGTGCCAGCCGGCTCAGTAATTCGCAGCATTCCAAGAAGTGGGGCGCAGCAACGACGTCAAGCCATCATCACGTTGGTCATTAGCCGCGGCGCAGAGCAGGTGCGTGTGCCGAGTCTGACCAGCATGCCGGTCACAGAAGCAGCTGCACAAATTGCTGCGCTCGGACTGCGGCTTGGCAAAGAAGAGAGCCGATTTGATGAACAGATTCCAAAAGGCTCGCTCATCACGACGAACCCGAAACCTGGCATCAAAGTCAATGTCGGAAGTGACGTGACGTTCATCGTCAGCAAAGGTCCCGCTCCGGTTGCAGTGCCAGCTGTGCGCGGTGTTGAGGCAACAACTGCTCGCACACGAATTCAGTCCGCTGGTTTACTGGTCACACTCACCGATAGTTTCAGCGACACTGTCGCCAAAGGTCGTGTCATGTCCGTCGCTCCGGCAGTCGGTCAACTCGTGCCCAAAGGCAGCACTGTCACGTTAACCGTGAGCAAAGGTCCAGCCTTAGTTACAGTTCCAAATCTGCGGCTTAAGTCTGAGAAATCAGCAATCGCCACCTTGACATCGCTGGGGTTGAAAGTTCGCGTGCGCGCCCCAGCAGGTCGCAACTTCAACAAGGTGGTTGGGCAAAGCGTGAAAGCGGGAGTGCGCATTCCGCGTGGCACAACCATCACATTAACTGTGGTCTGATGACACCATCGCGATGACAACAACAACCCGGGCAACGGCCGCGCTCCTTCTTGCCACGTTGATTTGGGGCTCAACTTTTGTCCTCGTTGATGCGGTCGTTGACCACTTACCAGTTCACAGTTTTCTTGCATGGCGCTTCACGATTGCGTTCCTCGCCCTGTTGCTCATCCGTCCAACGGCCCTTCGCGGTCTAGACCGCATCACCTGGCTGCGCGGTGTGGTGCTCGGCCTGGCACTAGGAATCGGGTACGCCACTCAAACCGGAGGGCTTGCGGCTGGCACTCTGCCCACCGTCTCCGGATTCATCACAGGCATGTTTGTGGTGCTCACTCCACTGCTCTCAGCGTGGTGGTTTCGAACACGGATGGGTTGGAGTACTGCCATTGCCGTCGGCTGTGCTGGCACGGGTCTGGCATTGCTCACGCTGGTGCATGGTCGCATCGGTGGCGGCGAGTGGCTCACCGCCGCGTGTGCTGTGGCATTTGCTGCTCAAATCGTGCTGCTTGGGCGTTGGTCCACTCCTTCGAACACCGTGGCACTTGTGCTCATCCAAATTGGAACCGTGTCAGTTCTTGAAATTCTCATGGCAGTTATCGTCGATGCACCGCCACAGTTACCACACAATGCTCATGCGTGGCTTGGCGTTGCATTTCTTGCATTGGCCGCCACGGTGTACGGCTTCTTGGCCCAAACCTGGGCACAGGCACATATGTCAGCAACTCGAGCCGCCGTGATTTTGACCACCGAACCGATGTTCGCAGCCCTCACCGGAGCGATTGCAGGCGACAGACTCTTGCCGCGCCAACTACTTGGGGCAGCGCTGGTGCTTACAGCGATGTATCTCGTGGAACTAACACCAGCGCGCAAAGGCGGCCGAGAATCGGCAGAGGCGCGGATTCCTCATCTTGAACCGTGATGACTTGGTTTATTGGGAGCAAATCACGTCACGTTCGCTGCACAAAGCCTCGGCAGTCCAACAAGACGTTGTTTACGGCCTAACGACGCTGCAACATCTCCGCGACAAGAAATGCGAGTTCAAGCGACTGTTCGCGGTTCAACCGTGGATCGCATAATGTTTCGTAGCGGTCGTCAAGGTCAGATTCACGAACATTGGAAATTCCACCCACGCATTCGGTCACGTCATCGCCCGTGAGTTCCACGTGTAGTCCACCCGGAATCGTGCCAAGTGCAGCGTGCACATCAAAAAAGCCCCGCACCTCACCCATCACGTCTTCAAAGTGCCTGGTCTTACGACCTGTTGGAGAGACTCGGGTGTTGCCATGCATGGGGTCGCACATCCACACCACTGGAATACCGGTGCGACGCACCGCTTCAACGATGGCTGGAAGTCGCTCGGCCACAGCGGCCACCCCCATGCGGCTTATCAGGCTGAGTCGGCCTGGCACTGCGTCATAGTTCAACCGATGCGCGAGTGCAACAACTTCATCCGGGGCTGCGTTCGGACCAATTTTCACGCCGATTGGGTTACTGATGCGCGCAGCGAAGTCCACATGCGCGCCGCTGAGTTGGCGAGTGCGTTCCCCCACCCAGACCATGTGAGCACTTGATGCATACACCGCACCAGTGGTTTCATCTTGACGCACGAGTGGCTGTTCGTAATCCATCAGCAGTGCTTCATGTGATGAATACAAACTTGTGCGACGGAACTCATCATCATCCACACCGCAGGCATGCATGAATGCCAATGCGCGCTCAATGTCTTGTGCAACGACTTCATATCTGCGACCTGGGTCGGAATGCCGAACGAAGTCTTGGTTCCAGGTGTGCACTTCGCGCAAGTCTGCATAACCACCGGCAATGAAGGACCGAATGAAGTTCAATGCTGAACTCGACGCATGGTAGGCACGCAAAAGCCGCTGTGGGTCAGGCTGGCGAGATTGTGTTGTGCGTTCGAATCCGTTCACGGCATCACCACGGTAGGCAGTCATGGGCTGCCCATCCACCATTTCAGTTTGTTCACTTCGCGGCTTGGCGAATTGCCCGGCTAAGCGACCAATCTTGACCACCGGCACGGCTGCGCCGTAAGTCAAGACAACTGCCATTTGCAGGATTGTGCGCAAACGCGCAGTCAGCGACTCTTCATTGTTATCTGCAAAAGTTTCCGCACAATCTCCTGCCTGCAGCACGAACGCATCTCCAGTGACGGCGCGCCCAAGCGCTTCCCTGAGGCGTTCATATTCACCCACGCTGACAAGTGGTGGCAGGTGAGACAGTTCTTCTCGCACTGCGAGCACGCTGGCTGAGTCGGGCCACTGCGGTTGTTGCGCCGCCGTGAGGGCTGGCCAAGTGATGCTCACAGGAACAGCCTAAGTGGCGCATGAGAAACCGCTCTCGCTCACCCGGTGAGCCCATGATTACTAGACTTCGGTTATGTCATCGGCGCCGAAAAAAGTTGCTCTCCTGACAGCGGGCGGACTCGCCCCATGCCTTTCAGCGGCGGTTGCAGATTTGATTGAGCGCTGGACACAGGTGTCTCCAGAAA
>RGCY01000145.1 GCA_009918865.1 Actinomycetota bacterium | reverse complement strand
GGTTGAACAATCTCTGGCGGCAGCGTCGGAGCACTTATCAGACGTGCCAGCTGCGCGAACTCGTTCAAAATCCGATTACCCCGTTCCGCCACGGTTATCCTCACATGGTCCTGCTCGCATCATCGCAGTGTGCAATCAAAAGGGTGGCGTGGGTAAAACGACAACAACAATCAACCTTGGCGCTGCACTGGCTGAATACGGCCGAAAAGTTCTGCTCGTTGACTTTGATCCACAAGGCGCGCTCAGTGTTGGGTTAGGCATCAACCCACTACAACTTCAGCACACTGTGCTCTCGGTGATGCTGGGAGACATTCCTGCTTCTGAAGCCATTGTTCACACTGACCTTGAGAACTTGGATCTTCTGCCCAGCAACATTGACTTGTCTGGCGCCGAAATCGCGCTCACGAATGAAATCTCACGTGAACACACGTTTGCGCGAGTCATTGCTGATGCGGTGCCCAAGTACGACATCATCCTGGTGGATTGCCAGCCAACTCTTGGCTTATTGACTGTCAACGCATTGACGGCGGCCGACTCGGTGCTCATTCCACTTCAATGTGAGTACTTTGCCCTTCGAGGTATTGGTTTGCTGACGGACATCATCAGCAAAGTTCGTGCCCGACTCAATACGAGACTTGAAATCGAAGGCATCGTCGCCACGATGTACGACAGTCGCACCGTGCATTCACGCGAGGTCCTTGAACGAATTCAGGAAGCCTTCGGAGAACGTGTTCTCACCACTGCCATTGGCCGTGCCATCAAGTTCTCTGAAACGACTGCTGCCGGTCAGCCAATCACTGACTACGCACCAAGTTCAGCGGGTGCGGAGTCCTACCGTCGCTTAGCGCGCGAACTACTCGCTCGGCGTCGTTAAAGTCCTAGAAGACCGGGCTAGCGCGCTCGCGGGTGAGCGAGTGCATGTGCTTCTCTGATTCTTTCCGCAGTCACCATTGTGTAGATCTGGGTTGTCTGCACGCTCGCGTGCCCAAGCAGTTCCTGAACTACGCGCACATCAGCCCCGGCTTCCATGAGGTGCGTAGCACATGAATGCCGCAGTGTGTGTGGACCAACGGCTGTTGTGATGCCTGCGCGCTTCGCGGCTTCCCGAATCACTGCGAAACCCGCTTGTCGAGACATGGGCGTGCCGTGAGCCGTAAGAAACAACTTTGGGCTGCCGGAGCCCATCTGCGCTAACGCTGGGCGACCCCTCACTAGCCAGGCCTCAAGTGCCCCACACGCGACGCTCCCAAGCGGAACGCGACGCTGCTTTGACCCTTTTCCAGTCACCACCGCACTTGCGTCGTCAAGGTCGATGTCGTCCACGTCCGCTCCGACAGCCTCACTAATGCGCGCGCCGCTTCCATAAAGAAATTCGATCAGAGCCACATTGCGCACACTCAAGGCTGGCAATTCAGCAAGTTTCGCAGACTCGATGATGCGTGTGACTTCATTCACGCTCAGGGCCTTTGGCAAGCGAAGTCCATGGATTGCGGTCGAAATTTCCGAACTCACGTCACGAGTGAGATGCCCTTCCCGTACGAGCCAGGTGAATAAACCGCGCACACAGGAATTGATGCGGGCCACGCTCGTCGCTGAGAGCGCTTCGCCATTGGGATCTCGGCACCAAATGTTGAACTCCGCCAAAGATGCGGAGGTGATTGAACCAACGTGGATAAGCGAGTGTTGGTCGCACCAGCGCTGGAAACGGTCAAGATCGCGCCGATACGCAGCAACAGTGTTCGCGGAAAGCCCACGTTCAACGGTCACATAGGCGATAAACGCCGATGCAGCGGCCCCAATGAGCATGCCATCAGCCTATGCGCACTCTTCGTCGAACTGTGTTCATGCACTTGTTGGTGCCGTGACTATGGGCATGAACCGTTGGCGAGAATTCTCCTTCAGGTGAGGGGCGCCGCGCATTCGAGCCCAAAAGCCTCAGCAACCGCCGCATAGGTCACTTTGCCGTCGTGCACATTCAGACCTTTAGCAAGGTTTGCATCCTCCGACAATGCGTGGTGCCAACCCTTGTCTGCAATCGCCACGGCATACGGCAAAGTTACGTTAGTTAACGCGTATGTTGACGTGTGCGGAACTGCGCCAGGCATATTGGCCACGCAATAGAAGACGGAATTGTGAACCGTGTAAGTGGGCTCTGCATGTGTTGTGGGCCTTGAGTCCTCAAAGCAGCCACCTTGATCAATTGAAATATCAACCAACACACTTCCCGGCTTCATACGCGATACCAACTCATTGGAAATCAGCTTTGGTGCAGTCGCGCCTGGAACCAACACGGCACCAATCACCATGTCAGCATCAATCACCGCGCGCTCAATTTCATACGCATTGCTGGCAATCGTTTGGCAGTGCCCTTGGTAAATCGCATCGACAATCCGAAGCCTGGCCACATTCCGGTCCAGAAGTTGCACCTCCGCCTGCATCCCTAGGGCAATTGCAGCAGCGTTTGTTCCAGCTACTCCTGCACCCAGAACCACAACCTTTGCCCCATGTACTCCCGGAACTCCGCCAAGCAACACGCCACGACCACCCTGTGCACGAAGCAAGGCGTGGGCTCCCACTTGTGGTGCCAGTCGACCCGCGACTTCAGACATGGGCGCCAACAACGGCAATGAGTGATCCGGCAATTCAACTGTTTCATATGCAATCGCAGTGCATCCAGAATTAAGGAGGGCATCAGTGCATTCACGACTAGCAGCCAAGTGCAAATATGTGAACAGAATGTGTCGGCTTTCAATGCGGTGATATTCGGCCGGAATTGGCTCCTTCACCTTCAGAATCAAGTCACCGGACTTCCACGCATCATCCGCAGTCGGGACTATGACGGCACCGGCAGCGACGTATTCAGCGTCACTGATGGAAGAGCCGACGCCGGCTCCGGCTTCAATGAAAACTTCGTGGCCGTGACGACGCAGTTCGTGGACGCCAGCCGGGGTCAGTGCCACTCGATATTCGTGAACTTTGATTTCTTTGGGGACTGCTACCCGCATGCGATTCAACCCTCTTCATGTCAATACCTCGTGCCGACGCGATGTCTGTTTCTCGCAAGCGGTCACATCTTTTTGTTAACCGTTAGCGTACGGGGCAATCGCGGAGCACGCCTCCACGTGTCATCGTGAGCAAGAACACAGATGCGCTTCCCGAATCAAGCCATCCTGCGACACTACGGACCTAGCTACGCCTTTGGCTCGTCAATCACAGCGCTTGCTGTGCCTCCCGAGGGTTGCGCGGTGCGGTCGGTTTGCGTCGGCAGGGAGCTGCGTCCACGCGACGTCGTGCGCGATCCTGAGACCAGCCGTTTCCACCACGGCGCTTTTGGACCACTCGCGCCGTATCCGTACCCATACCCATACCCGTAGCCGTAGCCATACCCGTAGCCATACCCGTAGCC
>RGCY01000144.1 GCA_009918865.1 Actinomycetota bacterium | reverse complement strand
AAATGGGTTGTTACCCGGTCGGGGTGCACCTGGGCGTGGCACCGGACGCGGGCCCGCCTCCGCACCACCGGAAGAAAATGGGTTGTTACCCGGTCGTGGCGCACTCGGACGCGGTGCTGGGCGTGGGGCAACGGGAGCTTCCGGCGCAGCCGTGGAGGCTGTGGCACCAGCGGCTTCCGCAGCGGCAATCACAGCAGCAGCAACTGCAGGATCAATGTCAGGTGCAGCCGTTTCTGGTGCAGCCGCCTTCTTAGCAGCGGTCTTCTTCGCGGCTGTCTTCTTGGCAGCCGGCTTGGCCGCAGCACCATCGGGGACAGGGATTAGTTCGCGCAGTTTGCGCTCCACCGGGGGTAGCACCGCCGATGATGGACCTTTGACGTACTCGCCAATCTCGGCACACTTCGCAAGCAAATCCTTGCTGCTCATGCCTAGTTCTTTAGCGAGTTCGTGAACTCTGAGATTTGACACTTCTCTCCTGTCTGTCGCGGCGCACCACCGCGACATACCGACAGGTATGCGTCAGCTGGTGGCAGCCGTCGTGCTTTCCGACGCTGCGTTCATTGCAACGCGCTCATTTGTTGCTCATGGTCTTTCGCCTTTCGGGTGCGAGACCTCATCGAGGCTTTCCCACAGGTGGGTATCGGCCAACGGACCCGGGACCTTGAGGGCCCGCGCCCAGGGCTTGCGACGAACTGCCAAGTCCCAGCACTTTGAGTCGTTGTGCAAATAAGCACCGCGCCCAGGCTGGCTGCCTTGGTGGTCCACCACAAGCGTGCCGTCGCAAGCGACGACCCTGATGAGGTGTGTTTGAGCATCTCGCTGAAGGCAACCAACACATGTCCGGACCACTAAGGCCGGGCGTGCAGGCTGGGTCAACGGGCTACCCAAGCGCGCTGAGTCTACCTGCGAGCCCTGCGGCTGCTGCCGCCGCGCGCCGGAGGCACGCTCGGGAACGGTCACGACTGCCCAGCGGTGTCAGGGTTGGCCACAGCCGCATCCGAGCGGATGTCGATGCGCCAGCCAGTCAGGCGAGCCGCAAGTCGCGCGTTCTGCCCGTCTTTACCGATGGCCAGCGAGAGTTGGTAGTCCGGCACAACCACTTGGGCGGCCCGACTTTCCGGGTCAACCACGTCCACCTGCAGCACTCGCGCCGGAGACAGTGCGGATGCAATGAACGTCACGGGGTCTTCGGAGAAATCGACGATGTCAATCTTCTCCCCCGCAAGTTCATCCATCACCGCACGTACTCGCCCACCCATGGGCCCGATGCATGCACCTTTGGCATTCACATCCGAACGCGTTGAACTCACGGCCACTTTGCTGCGGTGACCGGCTTCGCGTGCAATCGCACCAATCTGCACGGTGCCATCGGCAATTTCGGGCACTTCGAGTGCAAACAGTTGCTTCACCAAACCGGGGTGTGTGCGCGAAACAGTGACCACAGCGCCACGAGGCCCACGGCGAACACCCACCACATGCAAACGCAGACGACGACCGTGTGGGTAACTCTCGCCAGGCACTTGTTCTTCAGGTGGTAGCACTGCTTCAACCTTGCCGATGTCAACGAACACCAACCGCTTGTCTGAGCCTTGCTGCACTACGCCGGTGACCAAATCCCCTTCGCGACCTGAGTACTCGCCGAAGGTCACGTCTTCATCCATCGCCTTGAGACTTGCAACAATGGCCGAACGCGCTGCGGTTGCGGCGATGCGACCAAAACCTGCTGGAGTGTCGTCGAACTCGCCGACTGGCACACCATCTGCGTCAAGTTCCGTAATCAAAATCCGGGCTTGGCCAGTGGCGCGGTCAATCACTGCGCGAGCATGAGGTTTGCGCGCAGGGTTGGCGTTGTAAGCAAGCAGCAGGGCACTTTCAATCGCAACGATGAGCGAGTCCACGGTGATACCGCGTTCCTGTGCAATTCCGCGGAGCGCATCCATGCTGATGTCCATGGTCAGTTCACCTCATCTTCAGAATCAAGATCAATGTCTGCATCGAGTTCCTCACCGCGAGCAGGCTTGATGACTGAGCCATGGTTGAACTCCACCTGCACCTGGGCACTTGAAATATCTGTGTACGACAACGTCACTTCGCCGCCTTTTGTTTCCAAGGTGACAGTGGTGTCGTCGTAATCAACGACTCGACCCGTGACTGATTGGCCGTCTTTACGGTTGGCCGTGATGAGCCGACCATGTGCGCGGCGAAAGTGACGCGGCAGCGTTAGCGGTCGGTCGACACCAGGGGAAGAGACTTCCAACACATACGCGCCAAATCCCAATCGAGCATCTGCCTCATCGAGAGCGACTGACACTGCTCGCGACACTTCGGCAACTTGATCAAGGGAAATTCCCCCGTCTGCATCAATCAACACGCGCACGAGTTGACGCCGACCTGCCGCGCGCACTTCAACATCTTCAAGGTCACAGCCCGCAGCACGCACAGCAGGTTCAATGACATCGTGAACTTGGGCGGCGCTGGTCACGGCGACTCCTTGCTTTTAGCGCGTTACAGCAAGCCGCGCTCAGACGGTTGCGAGACCGTCCGCCGTGATCCTGTTGTCAACGCTCAGTTTTCGCATGCGATGGTGCCACACACGTTGAGCCGTGATGGCTCTGTTTCAAGGATAGCCCAAGGCTCAGCGCCAGATGTCCCAGCCAACGCGCACGATGAGTAGTGCCACCACACTCAGGAATGCAATCCGCACAAATCCACTACCCCGTGCTGCCGCCATGCGTGCGCCAAGCACGCCGCCGATGAGATTGCATGCACCCATCGCCAGCCCAAGTGGAATCAAGATGTGTCGACCTACGCCGAACACGAGTATCGCCGCAATGTTCGTTCCGAGATTGACAATCTTCGCGGTGGCTGATGCTCGCAGGAATGAATAGCCGAGCACACTTACGAGCACAAAAACCAAGAATGAACCCGTGCCCGGCCCAAAGATGCCGTCATAAAAACCAATCACGCCACCTGCCACGATGGCAATCACAAAGTGTCGGCGCTGCTGCGACCAGCGCAGGTTTTCATGTTGACCTAGGGCTGGTCGCAACCATGTCCATAAACCCACGGCAATCAAAAGAACGACCACGACGGGACGAAAGAAGCTGATGGGCACTGCGGTTGCAACTTTCGCACCGCACATGGAACCCACAAAAGCCGTGCCAGCCATCAGCGTTGCAGTTTTGGCATCTGGCCGGGCGTTGGGTTGGCGCAGATAAGTCGCAGTTGCGGCGGATGTGCCAATCACGCTGGAAAGTTTGTTGGTGCCCAGCACAGTTGCCGGCTGCTCAGTGGGCAAACCGATGAGCAGCGCCGGCAGTTGAATCAAGCCGCCACCACCGGCTACTGCGTCAATCCATCCAGCACATCCAGCGGCGAACAGCAAGCCAAGCAACACCGAAAGACTCATGCCGTCCATCAACGCCGCCGATGATGGGTGCAGCC
>RGCY01000143.1 GCA_009918865.1 Actinomycetota bacterium | reverse complement strand
GCCAGGGGCTGAGCGACCCCGATGTGCGCACACCTTTTGTGAGAGTTTTCATCTGGACTGTCGTCTTCGCACTTTCCACGGTGCTCACCACCTTTGTTCTTGGTTTGGCCTTGGCACTTGTTCTGAACAAGCCAAAAATGCGCGGCGTCAAGATTTATCGGTCTTTCTTGATTATTCCCTACGCCGCACCCGCGCTCCTCACAATTCTGATTTGGGCAGGAATGCTGAATCAGAACAATGGAATTATCAACGCTTTGCTCGACACTCCTTGGATTCACTCGATCATCTCGCTCATCCCAGGCTTGCCTGACCCGATTCCGTGGACGGGTAACGCATTCTGGGCGAAAGTGTCAGTGCTGACCGTCAATCTTTGGCTCGGATTTCCGTATATGTTCCTCATCGCGACAGGAGCGCTCCAAGCCATTCCCCAGGAACTATCTGAAGCGGCAGAAGTCGATGGCGCAAGTTCATGGCAGATTCTGCGCCGCATCAAGGCACCACTGCTTCTCATAGCTACCGGACCACTGTTGGTAGCGTCATTTGCCTACAACTTCAACAACTTCAACATCATCTACTTGCTAACCGGTGGCGGTCCAGCAATGAAGGATGTTTCATCGGTCGCAGGTGAAACTGACATCTTGATTTCTTACACATACAAGTTGGCATTCGACGCAGGCAAGGGAAGCCAATTTGGCTTGTCGAGTGCAGTGTCCATCATCATCTTCTTCATAGTGGCTGCAATGTCCGGCCCGACCTTCTGGCGTTCTAAGGCAATGGAGGCTATGAACTGATGTCTCAAGCGACAGTCACGACAGGTATTCCTTCGCAGGCTGGGCCCAAGCCAGCCCCACCCACTCCCAAGCGTCGCAAACTGACGCCACCACAGTGGATGCAGCAATTCGCATGGCGTCATGTGGTGATGGCAGTGGCAGCCGCTTATGCCCTGTTTCCGGTTGCCTATGTTTTCGGTGCTGCCTTCAACCCTGTCAACGGAATCGGTGGCACGGAAATCTGGCCCAAGAATCCGACTCTCGACAACTTTCGCAATCTTCTTACGGACCCCAACCAGCCCTTTGCTAACTGGTATCGCAACGGCGTCATTGTCGCGGCATGCGCATCAGTTTTTAACGTACTGCTCGGTTCATGTGCTGCGTATGCCTTTAGCCGGTTCCGGTTCAAGGGTCGCAAAGTCGGAATGATGACGTTGCTGTTCGTGCAAATGTTTCCATCGTTCTTGGCGCTGACCGCCATCTACATCATCATGGGTCAAGTTCAAGATGTGTTTCCGGCAATTGGTTTGGACTCCCTTGGTGGTCTCATGCTCGTCTACCTCGCAGGTGCAATGGGCGTGAACGCGTGGTTCCTCAAGGGGTTCTTCGATACCGTGCCGATGGAGTTGGATGAATCAGCCAAAGTGGATGGCGCAACACATGGCCAGATCTTTTGGGGAATCATCCTGCCCCTTTCTGCGCCTGTTCTCTCCGTCACAGGATTGCTCGGGTTCACGGGAACTCTCAACGAATACGTGTTAGCGAGCCGCTTGATTCAAAATCCTGAGAAACGCACCCTTGCCATGGGTCTCCAACAATTTATCAATGGGCAGTTTGACAAGCGGTGGGGAACGTTCTCGGCCGGTGCGCTTCTTGCCGGTATCCCAGTCATCATCATCTTCCTCATCCTTCAACGCAACATCGTTTCCGGTCTCACACAGGGGTCTGTAAAAGGATGATGCCGCAGCCGCACCACGATGGGTCCCAGCTCTATGTGAGCGATAGCGCCCCTGCCCTTGGCGAGACCATCACAGTCCGACTGCGCGTCCCTAAAACATGGGAGCCGGATTACGTCGGCCTTCGTTGGATTCATGACGGAGAAGGGCAACAAACTCCGGCTGTTCGCGTAGGTGAGGATAACCTAGAGGTGTGGTGGGAAGCCGCGCTTCACATTCGCAACCCACTTTCCAAATACCGGTGGCTTCTCGTTGGCGGCAACGTTGGGTATGGCTGGGTCAACGGCACCGGCTGGCATGACCACGACATCAGCGATGCGGATGACTTCAAAATCAGCACCAGCCCAGACGTTCCGGATTGGTCACGGCGAAGTGTGGTTTATCAAATCTTCCCCGATCGATTCGCCGCATCCGGGCGAAGTTACGAACTTCCAGAGTGGACGATTCCGCGAGCCTGGGACGACATTCCTGAGCCTCGCACGCCAAGCACAGGTCAGTTCTATTACGGCGGAGACTTGTACGGCGTGGCCGCAAAGCTTGACCACATCAAGTCCATCGGCGCAGACACGTTGTATTTCACACCAATTTTCCCGTCGCGTTCCGCGCACAGGTATGACGCCAAGACCTACGACGTCGTCGACCCACTACTCGGCGGCGATGAAGCGCTCGTGCATCTCTCGCGGGAAGCGCGCCAGCACGGACTGAAAGTGATTGGGGATTTGACTCTCAATCACTGCGGCATCGGTCATGAGTGGTTCGAACGGGCACAGTCAGATGAGCACAGTGCAGAACGAGCATTTTTCTTCTTCACTGAATCAAGCCCTTGGGGTTACGAGACGTGGGCTAATGCTCGCACTCTGCCCAAGTTTGATCTTCGCAACGAGCACTTGGTGGAACGGCTTGTCACAGGCGAGCAATCTGTTTTGCGCAAGTGGTTGCAGGAGCCATTCAACCTTGCGGGTTGGCGCATAGATGCCGCGAATGTGGCCGGGCGTTCCAGAGACATTGACGTGACCCATGAAATTGCCAGAACGTCGCGAGCTGTGATTATGGAAGAGCGAGAAGACGCGCTACTGATTGCAGAAAATACCCAAGATGCATCAACGGATCTCCACGGAGATGGCTGGCACGGAACGATGAATTACTCCGCGTTCACGCGACCTGTGTGGGGATGGTTGCGCCGCGAGGACCACATCATGGGCATGGGTCCGGAAGTTCCGGTCATTAATGGTCGTCAGTTTGTTGCCACACTCACCGACTTCATGGCGAAGACGCCTTGGAGGTCGTGGGCAGCATCGTGGAATTACCTTGGGTGCCACGACACTGCTCGCTTCCGCTCCGTTTCTGGGTCAGCCGAGCGACAGATTGCCGGGCTTGGAGTTCTGATTGGGCTTCCAGGTACGCCTATGGTCTTCGCCGGCGACGAATTCGGCCTTGAAGGAGATTGTGATGATCTTGCTCGTCGCACAATCCCGTGGACGCGAGAAGACTTGTGGGACAAGCGCACGCTCAAGGACTACTCAACGCTTTTGAATCTGCGTCGGACGAGCCACGCACTTATCTATGGAGGTCTGCGTTGGGTTCACATCAGCGATGACGTCTTGGTGTGGTTGCGCGAATCCCAAGAGGAAAGACTGCTCGTGGCCGTCTCACGCTCAGGCAATCGGTCCGTGACACTCGAGGATTCCCTTTGGGGATTCCATGGCGCATCGCCGGTGTTCGGCAGCGGTGACGCGAATCATGGAGAAAGTTT